>NZ_DATMRL010000285.1:0-6352 GCF_035566355.1 Pedobacter sp. | reverse complement strand
GTAAACAAGAACTCCGTATGCATCTGGCGCCAGGAGCGTCCACAACCTTTCGTTACCGGATAAAGATCAGTTCAGGAACAGAACCAACTGCAGCCAGTCTTAATGCGGAGGCTGCAGATTTTGCGCGTAAATAAATCAATCACTATAAAAAAAACGATCACAAAATGAAGAAATCAATAGGATTAATCCTAGCGGTTATGGTCATGGGAAGTTCTTCCCTTGTACATGCACAAACCGCAAAGTGGCAGAACCTTTTTAATGGAAAGGATCTGCAGGGCTGGAAGCAGTTGAATGGGAAGGCAAAATACGAGGTCCAAAATGGAGAAATTATAGGAACAACGGTATCTGGTACACCCAATTCTTTCCTGGCCACAGAAAAGAACTACGGAGATTTTATTCTGGAGCTGGAGTTGCTGGTGGATGATTCGATGAATTCGGGAATACAGATTCGAAGTGAAAGCAATGAAGCTTACCAGAATGGCCGTGTTCATGGTTACCAGGTAGAGGTGGACCCATCAGACAGAAGGTTTAGTGCGGGTATTTATGATGAAGCCAGAAGGGGATGGCTGTATCCATTAGATATTAATCCTAAAGCACAGATGGCATTTAAAAATCGGGGATGGAATAAATACCGGGTGGAATGTATTGGGCACTCTATCCGGACCTGGCTGAACGGGGTTCCCGCTGCAAACCTGGTAGATGATATGACACCAATTGGGTTTATTGCTTTACAGGTCCATGCTATCGGCAAGGATGATACACCCGGAAAGCAGATTCGCTGGCGGAACATCAGGATCCAGACAGAAAACCTGAAGCCTTCTAAACAGGATGATATTTTTGTGGTGAACCTGATTCCAAATAATCTTTCTCCGCAGGAAAAAGCAGAAGGCTATTCCTTGTTATGGGATGGTAAAACGACTAAAGGATGGAGAGGCGCTTATAAAAGTACTTTTCCTGAAAAGGGCTGGCTGATAGAGAATGGCGAGCTGAGTGTTCAGAAATCCAATGGTGCGGAATCTACCAATGGCGGCGATATCGTAACGGACAAGGAATATGCTGCTTTTGAGCTGAAGTTCGATTTTAAACTGACCGAAGGTGCCAACAGCGGAGTTAAATATTTTGTAACACTAACTGAGGGAAATAAAGGCTCTGCAATAGGCCCTGAATACCAGATTCTGGATGACGAAAGACATCCGGATGCCAAACTGGGTAAAAACGGAAACCGTACACTGGGTTCATTGTACGATCTGATCACCAGTAAAAAGATTCCGAATGCACAGCGGAAAATAGGAGAGTGGAACAGGGGCCTGATCCGTGTTTTTCCTGATAATAAAATTGAATACTGGTTAAACGGGTATAAGATTCTGGAATATACACGTGGTTCTGCAGAATTTCTGGCACTTGTGGCCGATAGTAAATATAAGGACTGGAAGAATTTTGGAATGGCACCTAAAGGTCATATCCTGTTGCAGGATCATGGTGACAAAGTGTCTTTCAGAAGCATTAAAATTAAAACCCTCTAAATCTCTTTAAACATGATAGAATCGAGAAGAAAATTCATTAAACAATCGGCTATTGCTGCTGCGGGTACCTATTTGGGAACGATGGGTTTAAGTGCCAGGAGTTATGGTAATATTATAGGTGCAAATGACCGGGTGCGTGTAGGGGTGGTTGGTTTTTCTGACCGCTTTAAAGATTCGCTGCTGCCCAGCTTTTTAAACCATCAGAAGGAACTCAATTTTGATATTGTAGCGGTTTCTGATCTCTGGAATTACCGCAGAGGTTTAGGCGTGGAGCACCTGAAAAGTAAGTTTGGTCATGACATTACAGGCTGCCGGAACAATGAAGAATTGTACAGTTTAAAAGATATAGATGCAGTGATTGTAAGTACTGCAGATTTTCAGCATGCGGTACATGCTATGGAAGCGGTGAGCGCAAAATGCGATGTATATTGTGAAAAGCCTTTTGCAGAAACGATGGCTGATGCACGGGCGGCTTTAAAAATGATCAAGGCATCTAAGCAGATTGTACAGATCGGTTCGCAACGGCGGAGTGGAAATAATTATAAAGCGGCATCACAGTTTATTAAAGAGGGTAAATTTGGAGATATTACGATGGTGGAGCTGACCTGGAATGTCAATCAGCCGGGGCGTTGGCGCAGGCCAGACCTGGTGGCTAAATTGAAACAGGAGGATACCGATTGGAAGCGCTTCCTGATCAATCGTCCTTTTGAAGAATGGGATCCGAGAAAATACCTGGAATACCGTTTGTTCTGGCCTTATTCGTCTGGAATGCCGGGACAGTGGATGTCACACCAGATTGATACCGTGCATTGGTTTACAGGTTTAAAACACCCCAGAAGTGTGGTCGCCAATGGAGGCATTTACCAATGGCGTGATGGGAGACGGAACTGGGATACCACTACTGCTGTATTTGATTATGGCCCGGCAGGAGACCCTAATCATGGTTTCCAGGTGGTTTTTTCTTCCAGGATGCATAATGGTGATGAAAATCCTGCGGAGATCTATTATTCAAACGGGGGCGAGCTGAACCTGAACACCAACATGGTGTCTCCAAAAGGAGGCCTTAAAGAGGGACCTGCCAGTGCTATGCATATGAAGGCCAATCTGCTGCCAGAAATGAAACTGACGGATAACACAGAAAAGGTAGCGGCTTCTGCCAATACAGGTGGGGATAAACTGACGTCTGCACATATGCGGAACTGGATGGAATGCATTCGCAGCCGGAAGGAAACGAATGCACCTGTTGAGGCGGGTTATTATCATTCCATTGCGAATATTATGACCAATGCCTCGGCCAGAACAGGGATGAAAGCCACTTTTGATGAGGCTACCCAGGAAGTTATGGTGGGTGGAAAAGTGTTTACTTATTAGATAAGAAATCGGAATGCGATTGGATCTAATCGCATTCCGGTACTGTGTAGGTCCAGGTTTCTGAAGCATCGGCTGGTGAGGTATAGCCATTGCTCTTATTGAGTTCAAACCAAAGCCTGCCTCTAAGTTTATCCCGGCTTCCAATTTCGTTCATGGACATACTGTCGTAGATCCTTCCGTTCACCATCACATATTTGATCTTTTCAGAATTCCGGATGTCGTCGAGCGGATTGGAATCCATTACGACCAGATCTGCCAGCTTTCCTTTTTCCAGTGAACCGATTTCTTTATTCATGCCCAGGTAACCGGCACCATTGATGGTGGCGCAGCGAATGGCTTGTAACGGGCTCATACCGCCTTGTACCAGCATCCAAAGTTCCCAGTGGGCACCTAAGCCCTGAATCTGTCCATGGGCACCCAGATTTACTTTTGTGCCACCATCTGCAATTTGCTTAACTGCTTTGGCTACATCGATATGACCGTAATCTCCATACTCTGAGGTGCTGCGTCTTCTGGAGCGTGCATCTACGATGGCTCTTGGTGTAAAGGCCAGGAGTCTTTCATTTTCCCACACGTTGGTGCGGTCATACCAGTAGTTTTCGCCCCACTGAGAACCGTAGCTTACGATTAAGGTCGGCGTATAGCCTACATGGGTATTGTTCCAAAAGCTTTTAACGTCTTTGTAGACAGGAACCACCGGGATGCTGTGCTCTATGCCGGTGTGCCCGTCGGCAATCATATTCATATTGGTGAAAAAGGTAGATCCACCTTCGGGCACCACTTCCATTTTAAGTTGCCGTGCGGCTTCTATAATTTGCTGGCGCTGTTCTCTGCGGGGCTGGTTGTAAGATTTTACAGAAAATGCACCCACGGCTTTAAGTCTTCTTAAATTGGACAGGGCATCTTCCAGGCTGTTGATGACTACTTTGAAGTCGCCATCTGCCCCGTACAAGATAGATCCGGTAGAATACAGTCGAGGGCCAACCATGCGGCCTGCTTTGAGCATTTCGCTTTGGCTGAAGACCATTTCTGTATTGCTGGAGGGATCGTGAGAGGTGGTTACACCGAAAGCGAGGTTGGCCAGGTAAGACCAGTCTTGCTGAGGGCTGATGCCATCGGGGCTGGTGTGCAGGTGTGCATGTACATCTACAATGCCGGGCATGATCGTTTTTCCGGTGACATCGATGATCTGGGCATTTGCAGGAATAGAGATTTCTGCAGCTTTTCCAATATTGATGATTTTGTTGTTTTCAATCAGAATAGTACCTTCTTCTATCACTTCATCGCCATTCATAGTGATGATCCGGGCGCCTTTTAAGGCCGTGAGTCCTGTTGGAACATCGGTTTTTAGCACCAGGTTGATGGGGGTTTCATCCGCAGGACTGTCATTTAGTTCTGCTGTGGCTGAAGGGTTTTGAACTGTACTGTCTGCAAAACTGAAAATGGTGTTGATGTTTTTGCTGTAATAATTCTCTCCGAGTGTCCAGCAAAGTTTTTTACTGTCGTTGCTCCAGTGGATATAGGTACCGCCGTCTTTAGTGATTTTGCTGAGCGGAATGGATTTGTTACCTGCAGAAAGGTCAAGATCTGAGCCTACTGTAACCATAGGTGTAATGTAAACGTTGAACAATTCGGTAAAGGCCATCCATTTTCCATCAGGGCTTGGTGCAAATTGTGTCGCATAAGTAGAGGTGTAATGTGTTCTTTCATTTCCTCCGTTGATGTCTACACTTTTATAGGCTTTTTTACCATTGCTGTTGCCCTGGAAATAGATCCGGCTATCGTCTGCATTGAATTGTGGCTTAATGCCATTGTCCAGTAACTGTGTTTTATTTCCGCCGTTGGAGGAAATGAGGTAGATGCCTGGGTTTTTACCATAGGAATAGCCCAGAACATCATTGCCGCTTCCTTTTCTGTATACGATCTTATCGCCTTTTGAGGAGTAAGAAGGGGAGTAATAGAAGCCCTTTTCATCCGTGAGGGTAATGGTTTTACCGGATCTGAAATCTGCGCGTTTTACTGCACCCTTGAATTCATCGCTCCAGGTGGTAAAGACTACATATTTCCCATCGGGGCTAAATGAAGGCTCAAATTCAAAATCCAGGCCATTGGTCAATCTTTCCGGTTTTCCCTCCGGGAGTTCTTTTTTATAGAGAAAACCTGCGGCATTGAAAACCACCCATTTGCCGTCGGGAGAGGTTTTGAGCTGGCGGATCATTTTGGCTGTAAATTCACTGCTGTACACCTGTTGCGGGAAATGAAGAGCTTCCTGCACAGTTTGTTCACTATTGACCTGGAAGGGGATTTCCGTAACCTGAAGGCTGCCCAGATCTACTTTTTTGATTTTTCCTTTTGCATAGAAGATCAGGCTTTTGGCATCGGGCGTCCAGGCGAAATTGGGATAGACACCAAAGATGGCCCAGGTTTCCTGCTGGTCGTGAGAAAGATCTTCAAATACCGGCCATTCTTCTCCGGTTTTGAGATTTTGTATGTAAAGTGCAGATTTAAGACGCACCCGTTTTACATAAGCCATGAATTTCGCATCCGGAGAGATTTGCGGCCTGGCTGCGCCCCCTTGTTCGGCAATCAGATTGCTGAGCTTGCCTGTGGACATGTCGAGTCTTCTTATGGCGTAAATCATCCCGTTAGGATCTTTGCTGTATTCAAAATCAGGGCCGGGGCTCATGTCTTCACTAAAGTAGAGGAAGCGTCCGTTTGGTGAAATATTGGGTTCTCCGGCATCCTGCTGGTCATTTTTTCTTTTGGTGAGCTGTACACCGTCACCGCCATAAATGCTGTACATCCACATTTCTCCGGCACCAAGTGATCTGGTTCCTGTGAAGTGTTTCCGGGCCACTATATATTGGCTGTTTGGCATCCAGGTGGCGTTGTTCAGCAAACGGAAGCTTTCTTTAGTGACCTGTTTTTTATTAGAGCCATCGCGGTTCATGATCCAGATGTTGTCGCCGCCGTTTTTATCACTGGTATAAGAAATATATTTTCCGTTTGGACTAAAGCGGGGCTGTACATCCCAGGCGATACCGCCGCTCAGCAGCTGAGCTGTTCCACCGTTAACGGGCATAATATAAATGTCTCCTAGAAGGTCAAAAACAATATCTTTTCCGTCGGGACTAACGTCGAGGTTCATCCAGGTGCCTTCATCTGTACTGATGCTGAAGGTTTTTGTGGTGCCTTTGTATTTTTCAACATCCCATTTTGGGCTTTCTTTCTTATCTTGTGAGAAAGCGGGACTGAAGGTAATGGAGAAAATGAGGAACAGTAAATATCGTTTCATCTTATTTTTTTGTTCTGGTTAAGCAGTTCGTCATGCTGAATTTATTTCAGCATCCCGTTTAAGTAAGGGTTGAATCGTAAGTCCGGAATGCTGAAATAAATTCAGCATGATCGTACTGTTTCAGACAACCTCTTTAGGCCTGCAATTTAATAATATCAGTTCG
>NZ_DATMRL010000284.1:0-2851 GCF_035566355.1 Pedobacter sp. | reverse complement strand
GGTTGGGCATCTAAAAAGCGCTTAGTTTTACATCCACTTTCTCGGGTTCTTGGCATATCCATGAGTCGTATAGCTCGAATCTCATCAATTAAGCTTAGAAGCGTTCCTCCTGTTGATTTTTTTTCAATAACAACAAGCTGAGGCGGTTTTTTATAACTCATACATTGTGACCAAAAATCTAAGAATGCTGGCTTTAAGTCTTTAGGCTCAACTCGGCACTCCAGAGTATCAATCCAGTGAAGCCCGTACTTGCCGGTTTTAACGCCAAACGATTCAATTTCATAAATTCCCCAAAAACTAAATGCGGTTGCGTCATTGTAGCTTTTAGAGGTTTCGGCTGTGTCACAAGTAATAAATGAAAACAAAATATTTGGCTCTTGTTCCAGCATCACAAACCATTCAGGTTTAAATAAAGCGCCCCCTGCGGGAATTGGGTCTTGTTGATATTGTGAGGCAAAAACATACGGGTCGGTTTCTTGAAGTCTTAAAAGCATTTCTTTGGGATGGACTTCTGGATAAAGAGCATTTCCTGCTTTATCAAGACTTGGCAAAATAACTTTATGCCAGTCGTACCCATCTTTTCCACTAATCAAATACGACGCCAAATCATCTTCATGCAGTCTTTGACCAATAAAGATAAAAGGTACGTTTATTCCGCGGGCTCGCTGTTGGATAGTTTCTCGGTAATTGTCGATAACAGTTTTTCGAATTGTGTCAGAGTGCACCTCATCTGGTTTATGTGCATCATCGATAATGAGTGCGCCGGAAAATCTATCGAGTCCTGGTAATCCAGCGTCCTGGCCAGTGACCGCGCCTGCTGTTCCAAATGCAGCAACAGCGCCGCCATGCTCTGTCTGAAAGAACTCCTTTGCTTTTGAATCATAACGAATCCTTACATTGAATAAGTAATTGTAATGTGGAAGCTGGATGATGCGTTTAATAGTTTCAGTATGCTTTACAGAAAGCGACTTTGAATAAGAAAGATATAAGAATCTTGAATCAGGCCATTGAGCCATAGCCCAGGCTATAAAAAATGATACCATCGTGGATTTACCAGAGCCAGGCTCTACATTGATCATGCCTTTTTGATTGGGTAACTCTAATCGTAGTGCTGCTGTTAAAATCTTAGCAATTGTGATGTGATGTGATTCTCTGCCAATAGGGCAAGAAATGATAAATTCTCGCCCTGTCAGTATTTTATAAAAATAGGTAATAAAATAAATTATGCTTCCCCGAAGCTCCGAGGCAAGCTCTTCCTTGTCTTCTTTAAACATTTAATCCCTTTAAATGTTACGTTTCTAGGCTTTTGCTTGGTAAGTCTTTCGAGTAATGTTCCCAGGTATCGGCCAATTGAGGGTAATCATAATCTAAAAAATGAGTTACCTTAAAAATTTGATTATTGTGAAACTCAAATTGCCCTGAAAACACGGCGCCCATTGTGTAGTAAATGTCGTCATCTTTATCAATGACACGCAACAATAACTCACGCCCCATAGGCGCGGGTTCTTTTTTTATTGATTTCCATCTCATAATGCTTCTATTTCCCTAATTAAATCATAAGCCTCATCTTTTGTCATAATCTTATCGGGCTTGCAGCCGAATTTGCACTCAAGTCCTTCTGCTACTCCATATAATCGGCAGATAGCTGGCCTTATCATATAGATACTGCACCTTTTATCGCATAGCGCTGCACATGTTGCTGATTTTTTTATTATTTTTTGTTTCATCACAACCTGAATTGGGCTGAATGGATTCTTAATTATCCTTTCTCTTGCGCGCTTAATTTCTATTTTTGAGGCAGGAACAATCCCACATGTATTATAGCATTTACCTTGACAATCTATCTTGGGGATTTTTTTATATAGCTCTTCCAATTTTCTATATTTATGCTTCATTTGGATTTATTACGTCTTTTTTCTTTTGGCGATTTTGGCTCGACAAAAAACATAGCTGTCATTTTGTCTTCCACTTCTTTTACCCGGCTATGGAGTTGGGTGCAAATATTTTCTAATTCTTTCAAGGGTTCGAGATTAGGCCCCTTGGCCTTTACAAAATCATTAAAGGCTCGCTGTAATGCATAGTAGTGTTCATTTAACTTTTCCTTTTGATTTTCATATTGTCCATCAAAGCTATCTGAAAGTCTTTTAATTTCAACTTCTAGGTAATTTTTACTTTCATTAGATTCTTTTAATAGTCTTTCAACTGCTTTTAATGAATCTTTGAAATATTGATAATTCATATTTTGAAGTTCTTTTAATTTATCAATATTTTCTTTGTTTTCCTTAATCGATTTTTTTAAATCATTATTTTTTGGATTAGACACAATGAGTATTTCTAATTTCACGATACGTTTGCATAATCCCCCATACATACGGGATAAGATAATTATTCCAGCAGCCAAAAAAATAATACATAAATTACTACAAAAATAAGCGCTCATGTTTCATCCCTGTAATTTGCCATCCAATGTTTTGGCAATATCTATCATTTCCAAATCATCCAAAACGCCTTGTTCGATTGCTTCTTTAGCAAGACAAAGAAGACAATATATCTGTACTTTTTTAAGAAGAATGGTATTGTCGCGTAGCCTTCTCTTTTTTTTACTCACCCACATATCTTTTTTACAGAGTGGGCATTTCTCAATGATGCAGTCTTCTTGATCGTCAGGATGAGTAGGTTGAGCATCAACTGGAATACAGCCAATTAATAATGTTTCACCTGACAAATCAATCTTCTTTGTCATGCTCATCCCTTTCGCTTGTGCTGCGAACTAATTCATGGCGCTCTAGATAATTCAGAACGTCTGATTTTCTGTACAAAATTCGCCCACCAATTTTACGGTAAGGAATTC
>NZ_DATMRL010000283.1:0-6955 GCF_035566355.1 Pedobacter sp. | reverse complement strand
TCCTTGCCGTTTTCTCTGTCGTACCCTTTACTTCACTAATATCAGAAAATTCATGTTTACTATCCCATCCATTCAGTCTTTCAAAGGGCTTTTCAAACTCAACAGCAAAATAAATACGCACATTCTCGGGGCCTCCCCATAAACGCCCGGTTGTGTTTACCGAACCATCAATACGCGTATTACTTATTTTTTTAACTCTTGCATCATTCATTGTTGCTTCGCCAACATAACCACCCAGATTGATCAGCACATTGGCTAAAGCATCTTTGGTATAAGTAAAACGATAAAAACTAATGCGGTCGGCAGCTGTTTGTTCAACCCAGGTATCATACTTCTCCAAATAAAGTCGTTGATAACCCGGTTGCACAATTTCTCCATCATGCGAAAAATCAGATTTCCATTCCTGTTCTCCCTTATTCGGGTTGACCTCGCCTGTGGTTGGCATGACCGTTATGCCAGACAGCATCCAACAGTGTATTTGCGGAAAACCTAATACCTCTGTAGAATTGTAATTGTAGCCACCACCATACTGATTTTTATTACGCGTTAAAGGTGCCGCGCTAATCATACCAAAAGGCTGGCTGCCGGTAACAAAATAAAAATAGCGTCCCCGGTTCGTTTCAATATAAGGATCCACCCACGAAACAGGATCAACAATCTGAGCAGGTGAAGGATACACCTCTATTTCTGATAAACCAATTGCAGCACCATCAGCATCCGTGGTTTCAAACCGCACCCAATCCACAGTTTGCTCTGGAAAACTCACTACTTTAGGCGCACCATTATTAGGTATTTGAACCACGGGCAGCCTATTACCATTACTAAATATCAGCACACCACCAGCATTATGAGAAGTACTGCTCACCCTATCGTATAAAATAATTTTATTGATACTTTGCGGCTGGCGCCATTTCAACTGTATCCAGGGATAATCAATTTGCCCCCAAAAAGTAACCGTACTTTTTGACACCCATTCACCTTTACCGTCAATCCTTATAATCCCGTCTACCACATGGACAGCATTTCCTTTCCCAGTTATTTCCGATGAAGCCGTTACGCTCGCATTATGAGCAATATTACCCGGCCCTGCGTAAACAAAGCCAGTACAAAACAGCAATAAGAAAACAATGAAGACTTTAGATATCGATGAGAAAGCAGCTGCCATTAATTTATTCATTTAATATTTACATCAACATGTACAAACATATGAACAAATATCAAATATGCAAACCAGAATCAAATAAAACTTCCTTCCCCGGTCTGCACCCAAAGAAAATATGTTTTCATGACCGAACATCAGAATCTGTAAGATTCAGAGAGGTCAGAAAACATATTTTTTACTTACGCAATCAAGAAGATCGCAGTTTCTTTAAAATACCCCTGGCCACATCATCAACATCAACCTCAGCATTCGAAATCACCGCCACGGCAATTTTCTTCTCTATATTAAAGATCAGAAAGCTTCTGCACCCACCAGTTCCCCCATTATGCCAGTAATATTTATCATCCTTTACTTGATATAAATGCCAGCCCAGGCCCACTACCGGACCCTTCGAAAAAGTGACCTGATGGCTTAAGCCAAAAGCATCAGATAAAGAAGAAAATTCACATTTTATGTTCGCTTTTGCATAAAGCAGCAAATCATTAACCGTAGAACGAAGACATCCACAAGCAGCCAGAGCATCAAAATCCCAGGGTTTTGTCTCATCACCATCGGCATCATAAACATCAACGAAACGACTTGATAACAAAGGTGTTAGGTACTGATAAGTACTGCTCATCTTTAATGGACCGGTAACCACATGCTGCACAAGCTGTTCATACGTTTTCCCAGATACCCTTTCCAAAATTAGCCCAAGTAAGCCCACAGCTTGATTTGAATACGCATACACTTCACCAGGAACAGATCTCAATTTACAGGTCTTAAGACTAGCAAAGAGCATCTTTTCATTGTAAGACTTATATGGATTAAGCCTATCCATTCCTCCATATTCAAAATTGGCAGGGAGAGAAGGCAACCCTGAAGTATGATTACTTAAGTTAATAATTTTGATTTTTTGAAGTTCAGGATTTGCAGATAGCGAATCTGGTAAATACTTGGTAACAGGATCGGTTAAACTAATTTTACCCTCATTAACATAATAAGCCAGTATACTTGCTGTAAAAGTTTTGGTAATTGATCCTATTTCAAAAATCGTATTGGCATCAGGAAGTTTACCCTTTCCCTTCTCTATTTCTCCATAGCCATAAGTCTGAACCACACCATTATTTAGAATTCCAATACTTAATCCCACAGTGTTTGACTTCTGGATGTACTGTCTGGCTACAGAATCTACCTGTCTGTCTAATACAGATTTTAAAATGTTAGAGGTAGCAACAGGTACCGGCTTATTAAAAATGATTGATTTAAACGGAGTAAAAGTGATAGAATTAAATTTATTCTCCTTATCGAGCGCAAAAGAAAGCACCAGTTTTCCAGATTCAAACATCAACTTATATCTGCTAATGGAATTATCTAAACCATCAAACGACGATTGTTTAATTCTCCCTAAAGGATATATTTCCTTATCAAAAAAAGCAGTCAGATTTTTTTCATTAACAACCTTTTTATACGCTTCACTCCCCAAAGCGTATATTAAACTTGTATTCCTTTGATCAATATATTTCTTTATCGCCAAAAAAACAGAATCACTTCTTTGTTGCTGATTGCTTTGTGCTTGTGTCTTGTATGAACTAAGGCTCAATAATAAAACAGATACCAGGAGACAGGTTAATTTAATACTTTTCATTAGTAACGAATTTATCAATAAGCATCAAGAAAACAAAAAATGAAAATGTCCTCCCGTATGATTTAATAATGATGTTTATTGCATCCCTGTAGCCAGATGATTGGGATTATCGGCTGTTATGGCCAATTCCTTAGGGATAACTAGTCATTTCATCGAATACAACACGAATCTAAGTCCTATCCATTACTTAGCTGTTAGCTATCTGTTGTAGGCCGGAAAAAACCAGGGATTTCTTTTTTATACGTTCCTATAACTCAAATTTTAAATTTCCTTTTATACCAATAGCTCAACATAAATACCAATGCAATGACGGATCCAAATACTGAAGGCAGAAATTGGCTGTATGGATGGTATTGGGGCAAAACTGTTCCTGTAAAAGCGGAAAGCAATGCGCTGAAAGCGCTCACCATCTTTAGAATATGTTCGTACATCCATATGTTTTGATAAGTTTTTTTTGCAAACAGGTATCTACCCAAATCATAAACAACAACCAACACCAGATAACCTACCGTACTGCAAACGATTACCGGCGACCAGATCATACCAATTGACCTGAAGTAATAAACAAAGAAGAAAACAGACAATATCGAAAGCAGAGCGGCTGCAACATCTAACAGTCTTGGTTTATTGGATCTGTTGCGCATCACCCTGAATCCGGAAAAGCCGAGATAACCACTAAGCACCGTGATCACCAGCAGAAAACTGTTCCGTTTAAAGATGAAAACCCCCAGCAGACCCGTCAAGATGACAATCGACAGAAGCCAGAGAAAAAGACACCCCAAAATACGGTGCTTTTTTCCGCCCTTTGCAGCAACAAGGATAAATACACCGATGAGCAAGGCAGAGGATCCCGCAAGAATGTGGATCAAGATGTTCATTTTGTGAAATAGAGAAAGGATATCCATAGCGTTTTTTAGGCAAAGGAGCACAACTGGCACAAAACATGCGCCCCATAATGTAGGATGGGACGCCTATTTTACATTTTTTTTTGCTTTTGATAGTCCAGTGGACTTAAGCCGGCCTGTTCTTTAAATATCCTGTTAAAGGCCGACTTCGATTTAAACCCGCATTCAAAGGCAATTCCAAGAATGGAAAGATGGGCAAAAGCCGGGTCAAGCAGTTTCACTTTCACTGCCTGTACACGATAGGCATTAACAAAGGTAAAAAAGTTACTCCCTGATCGCTGGTTGATCACCTGTGAGAGCTGGTTAGGGCTCACATTCAGCTGGGCAGCTAGGACAGGCAAACTAAGATCATCGGATAGATAAGGATGCTGTGTTTCCATATGATCAATCAGCGAACCATAGATTTCTTCTACAGCCCGTTCATCCAAGCCTGAATTTCTATAAGGAACAGTATCTCCGGCAGGTTCAGGTAGTATATTATTTTCTATTCCGATCAATACCGTGCCTTGCCTGATTCCGAGATAACCAATCAAAAATATATACCCGGAAAGCACTGCTCCAACGACACTGAATAAATCATCTGGTCCCAGGGCAGTTCTTCCAAAACGAATGAGCAGAAAAAGGCCTATAAAAAGTACCAGTATAGAAATGACCAGCCACTTGAGCCAGTTTAAGGTTATCTTTTCCGTATAGGAATATTGCGCAGAAAGGCTGCTCTGGTACCTGACCAGTGTGATTAATCCCCATATCGCATAGCCTCCAGGTATAATGGCCATAGGAATGGTAAAGACATACAGCACTAACTGAGGAACCATTTGGCCAAAATGCGGATATCCCTTCAGTACCTCGATCTCCTGGCCATAGTTAAATTTAAACCATATCGTAATGAACCAATAGACTACAACAGGCAGAAAATAGAGCAAAGCAAAGCCTATAGTTAAGTTTTTTCCAAAAGACAAACTCCTGATATACTGGTAAAGCATTGGCGCACTGAGCAGCGGGATAGAAAAGGCCAATACTCCAATAAAACCAGTGGCTACCGGAACCCCCGAAAAACCATCATAGTAGAACAGCAACTGAAGAGATACCAGGAGCAGCCAGAGCATCAGCCATTTATCCGCTAAGGGATTCCTTGTCTTCGATCCCAGCAGCAGGACCTGAAAAAAGCCTTGAATAAAACCCGTAAATAAGATAGCCCTGAGTAGCATTTAAAGATTCTATTTAATATTTATTTCAACGCAAAATTTAAACAAGAAACCCACTATCATGCTTATACCCGACTTAAGGATAAATCTCTGTTTGTTCGTTGATCTATCGCTATTCCTTCGGAAAACACCCCGTTCAATTGAACAATCCGCATTCTAAAGCCAAAGTTACAAAGATTTAATGTACCAGCAGGTACAAAATAGGTAGCAAAGAATTAGGCAACTTCAAATAATTTTGAATATACATCTGGTAGTGTCGAGGTCGTTAAAGCACAATGATTATTCTTTACCCCCTTTTATAAAAAAAAACAAAAATTAATTTCAAAATATCAAAAAAAAATTCTACGTTTACATCGAGAGCGTTAATTTAATGAAAGGGGCCAGTCGAAAGATTTGGTCCCTTTTTCTATTCAAGCGCTTAACTAATCACTGCTGTCTCCCCAATTCCAACCCCATACAAATTCCCCCGTATCCACCCTCCCTCTGCAATTTGCTATGAAAAATTCTCGTACGCTGCGGAAAGACCTCAGAGATCTGTCCGCTCCTTCAGCGGACCTGATATCGTTAGTCTTGAAGCAGCTGTACAGAATTTTTCAATAAAAATTTTTCAACAAATCCACTTCCCCACATTTACCCATAAAAAAACCTGGTCAGCAAATCTCGCCAACCAGGTTCAAAAAAAAACAATTAAAAAACTACCAGTAAATACCGTAAAGCGCAACCAGTAACCCAACAATAAGCAATGCGCCAACCGCAAAACCCGTAGTCGTTTTGAACATCTTCGCATCGATCTCCAAACCTTTGCTTTCGCCCCCAGGTTTAAACTGAAGCATACTAATAATATACATACCAATAACACAGAATACAAACACAAAACCCATTCTGTCAATAAATGGAATCTCAAAAACCCCAGAAGAATTCTTAACAGAGAAACCCATACCTGATAACCACGAAAGATCCGTCCATAGAGGTAAGAATTTCAACACCAAAGACAACATAAAACCACCAATCGTAGCAAAAAGTGCCGCATCAGAAGTCGTCTTTTTCCAGAAAAAACCTAAGATAAACATCGCAAAGATACCTGGAGAAACAAAACCCGTGTACTCCTGAATATATTGGAAACCACCCTTTTTGTCAATACCCAAATGCGGAGCAATTAAAACACCAAGAATCATAGCCACAATAATGGTCACCTTACCTGTAACCACCAGACTCTTCTCAGTAGCATCCGGTTTAATCACCTTCTTGTAAATATCCAAAGTAAAGATCGTCGCAATACTATTGGCCTTACCCGCCAAAGAAGCAACCACAGCAGCAGTAAGCGCCGCAAAAGATAAACCTTTCAAACCAGCAGGCAACAAGTTTAGTAACACCGGATAAGCCCGGTCAGGATTAACCGATCCACCCTGGACCATTTCCGATTGAAACGCACCATCCTTGTATAAAACATACGCGGCAATACCAGGTAAAACAACAATGATCGGCATCAACAACTTTAAGAAGGCCGCAAATAAAATACCCCCTCTGGCCGTTTTCAAATCAGCCCCCAAAGCACGCTGAGTGATGTACTGATTACAACCCCAGTAATTTAAGTTCACAATCCACATACCACCAATCAATACACTTAAACCCGGCAAATCAATGTAATTTTCATTTTCAGGCTTCAGGATCATATGGAAATGTTCCGATGCTTTTGTAGACATCAAATGATAACCTTCCAAAATTCCTTTCGTACCATAGTGATCGGAAACCAGGTTTAAAGCCAGATAAGTCGTAGCCAAACCACCCAGGATCAGGAAAAACACCTGGATAACATCTGTATAACCAATTACCTTCATTCCACCAAGGGTGATGATAATAGCAAATACAGCAATCGCATACATACAGAACTCCAGGCTAAAACCAGAAATACTGCTCACCGCCAAAGCACCCAGATATAAAATAGACGTTAAATTAACTACTACATACAACAACAGCCAGAAAACAGCCATAATCATGGCTACAGTACCGTTATAGCGCTGGCTAAGGAACTGAGGCATCGTCGATATCTTATTTT
>NZ_DATMRL010000282.1:0-2567 GCF_035566355.1 Pedobacter sp. | reverse complement strand
AATATAATACAGCCGATGGCCTGCAGGGCCTGGAGTTTGAAGCCAATGCGGTAATGAAAACCGCTAATGGAGAAATGTTCTTTGGGGGTGTTAACGGTTTTAATTCCTTTTTTCCCGAAGAGATCCGGATCAATAAATATGTACCCCCTGTTTACCTTACAGAATTCCAGATCTTTAACAATAAAATCTATCCTGAAGTAAAGGGCTCTCCCCTCAACAAAGACATTAGTTTCACCAAAAAACTGCGTCTTCATTACGATCAGAACACCTTTTCATTTAGTTTTGCAGGCCTCAATTACACCGTACCTGAAAACAATAAATATGCCTATCAATTAGAAGGGTTTGACAAAGGGTGGAATGAAAACCGCCTCACAGGTAAAGCTTCCTATACCAATCTAGATCCTGGCACCTATACCTTCAGGGTACGGGCTTCCAACAATGATAACATATGGAATACAACAGGAACCTCTGTTCAAATAGTGATTACCCCTCCCTACTGGGCAACCTGGTGGTTCCGTCTGATCGCAGTCTGTTTGATTCTGTATCTGGCCTATTTTTTATTGAGTTTTAAACGGAAACTGGAACTTCGTGCCCTGGAAGAGAAAAAAAGAGAAGAAATGCACCAGGTTCAGCTCCAGTTTTTCACCAATATCTCCCACGAATTCCGCACGCCGCTTTCACTGATCCTCGGGCCAATAGACCGTTTGTTAAAAGAAGATTCACAAACCGCTTTTCAAAACTATTATAAAACAATTCACAGGAATGCCAATCGACTGTTGTATCTGATCAATGAGTTAATGGATTTCAGAAAAATAGAAACAGGAGCTTTAAAGCTGAAAGTCATTCCAGGCAACCTGAGCCTGTTTATTGATGAAGTCGCAGAGGAATTCTCTGAAATGGCTTTGGAAAAACAGATTATATTTAAAGTTGGAAAAACACGTGATTTTACAGAAGTCTGGTTTGACAGACAGATCCTGGAGAAAATCCTCCTCAATCTGATCAACAATTCCTTGAAATATACCAAGTCAGGTGGCGAAATTACACTTGATATTCTGGATACACTAGAGGGCACACCACCCTATTATAAAAACCAGCTGCTGATTAAAAGCGATTTTGAAGCAAAACAATATCTGTACATCAGAGTTGCAGATACCGGGATAGGCATCTCCGGCGATTCCATTCATCATCTGTTTGAACGTTATTACAGGATTACTGAATCGCATATGGGATCAGGTGTAGGGCTTGCTTTTGTAAAAAGCTTAACACTCCTGCATAAAGGCATCATCCGGGTATCCAGCGAAAAGCATCAGGGTACCGAGATCATTATAGGCATTCCTTTAGCAAAGACAGATTATAGCAAGGAAGAACTATGGGGACAAGGCGAGGATAAAGGCGGAACACGATTAGAAAGTATTAATTATACCTCAGAAGAGCAACTTCCGGCAACGATCAAAAGTCCTTTACCTAAAACAGGAATCTCATCAACAACTGTCCGGCACATCTTAATTGTAGACGACAATCAGGAACTTCGGTCCTTTCTTAAAGAAGCACTGGAAAATGAGTATCACATTTCCGAAGCAGAAGACGGACATGCCGGCCTGCTTATGGCCAGGGAAGTCTTCCCCGACCTGGTCATTAGTGATGTGATGATGCCCGGCATGAACGGTACAGAATTCTGCAGGTTATTGAAGAACGATTTAGAAACCAGCCACATTCCATTTTTAATGCTAACCGCTAAAGACAGTGTAGAAGCAGAAATAGAAGGTGTTGAATCAGGTGCAGATCTATACTTTACAAAACCCATAAATATCAATCTTTTACAGATCACCGTCCGGAACATCTTCGATCAGCGACAAAAGCTGAGAGAACATTATTCTAAGGACCATCAGACTGAATTAAGAGAACTGGTACATTCTTCAAAAGACCGCGAATTTATGGATAAGCTTCTATCGATCATTGACCAGCAACTCATCAACCCTGGTCTGGATATTGAATACCTGTGCAATGAGATTGGAATGAGCAGAACCAAACTATATCAAAAAATCAAAACCATCACCGGGCAGTCTATCGGCGAATTTGTACGGTCCATCCGCTTGAGAAAAGCGGTTGAAATTATGACAAAAGAAGATGTATTGATGACAGAAGTGATGTACAGAGTAGGCATTCAAACCCAATCTTATTTTACCAAAGCATTTAAAAAAGAGTTTGGAAAAACACCAACACAATTTCTACAGGATTTTAATTCGCCCGGAACACCTGCGCCCTAGCACTAAAATCATAGGAGTTTAATATTGACATAATATTTAAAATTGATTCCATCAGATCTGGAGTTCAAAAAAAAGGATTTTATACTGCGCTCTCCGACAGCATCCGGGCAGACATATTAAGTATAAATTCAAGTAAATAGTTTGCCAGTTATTTTTTCCTGATTTCAATATCATCCATATTTAAATCAGTATCTCCGGTATTGGCAAACTTCACCCTGATCGTTTTCATATAATCACCATATTCCTTTCCTGTTTTAAATTTCAACCACTGTTCCGTATAATCTGATTTTCCGGTTATAG
>NZ_DATMRL010000281.1:0-6287 GCF_035566355.1 Pedobacter sp. | reverse complement strand
ATATTGGTCGTCCTGCGTGTATGCATGATATAACAAAGCTTTGGCCAAATACGCTTTTGCCGCAAGCTGGTTTGCTCTTCCAGGTTCGCCAGGTTGCTTTTCTGGCAAATCATTAATGGCCACCTGAAAATCATTCTCTATTTTTTGCCACAAAGAATCATTTGACATGGTATTTGACACCTTCAATATCTGCTCATTGGTCAGCGTTTCATCAAACCATGGAATGTTGCGGAACAGAATCTTCAACAGAAAAAACATGTGTCCTCTTAGAAAATGCATCTCTCCAATGCGCGTCGTCCTTTTCGGAAATTGGGCATCAGTCAGACCATTTAATGCTCTCAAGGCCGTATTAATTCTTGAAATAGCACCATAAGCTCTTATCCAGGTTCCAGGAAAACCGAAATCCCCCGCACCATTATTTGATGAGTTCACCAGATAAAATTGTTCATACTTATCCATTTGTTGCTGGTCACCTATATCACCACCACCCTTATACGCGTCATCTGAGCGGATGCTCCCATATTCCCACATGCTGGTGATGGGTGCGTCCCACCAATCATTTGCGATTCCTGCATATGCTGCTGTTGCAAGTCCGTCATCAGCAGTAGCCGACGTGAGGTCAGATGCTGACAATGCACCTTGCGGTTTGTAATCCAGGTATTTTTTGCAACCGATGGAAAAGAGAATTGATGTTATCAAAATAATTTTAAAGCTATTATGTTTCATAATTTTTTTTTTAAGAATTAAAAGTTTGCATTCAATCCGACAGTAAACGATGTAGGAACCGGCCATAAATCGAAAGTGTTGGCTCTCTCAGGATCTTTAGCCGTGAAATCTTTTGATTTAATAGCAAATAAATTTTGGCCGGAAATGTATATTCTGAGCGCTTCCATTTTCAGGCTGCTTGCAATATTTTTTGGAAGATTATACCCCAGCATTACATTGCGCAGCTTGAAATAAGAGGCATTCACATAATAGAAATCTGAAGGTCTGTCTTCGCCATTATGATTTAGTAAACTTAAAGCAGGAATTTTTGAACCTGTATTTTCCGGAGTCCACGCACCCAGTGTGCCCGGCCCAAAATTATTTCTTGCATTCACAAATGAATTGAAGAATTTGGTAGGATCAAACCCGGTTTTCCCTACCACACCTGATCCGAAAATTGACAGATCGAAGTTTCTATAATTAAGTTCTATGCGAATGCCATATTCAGCCTTAGGCAAAGTGGTACCCAACCATGTCTGATCATTAGCATCAATTTTGCCATCTCCGTTTACATCTACGTATTTCATCCGTCCTGCACCTTTTAACGCTCCATCAAAGACACCAGGTTGAGTAGAAGCTTTGGCGGCTTCATCCTGACTTTTGAAAATACCATCAGTTTTATATCCGAAAATTGAGAATTGTGAATGGCCTACAATAGAATGGTTGGCATCTCCGGGGTATGCGGGTCGGACATCGTCAGGCAAACTGGTAACAACATTGCTCCAATGACTTGCGTTTGCAGTGATGCTATATCCCAGGCCGCTTGCTGTTTTGTTGTGATAGCCCAATACCAATTCCCATCCTTTATTGTTCATGTCGGCCCCATTGACGAATTCCTGTTGTCCTTCCCCAAGAGCGGCAGCAACAGGAGGTGATATCAATATATCGCTTGTGTTCCTATAAAAATAATCGAATGAACCTGTAATCTTCTCTCCAAAAAATCCAAAATCCAAACCTACATTTGTTTCAGTTGTTGATTCCCATTTCAAATTGGGATTACCTTTTTGAACCTGAACAAAACCTGAAGGAAGCGAGCCGGTATTCACACCGCCGAGATCATAAGCAGTCCCGGTATTGAGCCATTGCGGAAATGCAGGACTGCTCGTACCATAATTGGCCCGAAGCAGCGTGTATGCCGATAGATTACCGATTTCCTGGTTACCCACTTTTCCTCTGCCTGCTCTTAATTTCAGGTTGGAAACCATACTTATGCTTTTAAAAAAATTTTCGTTGTTAATTCTCCATCCCAGGGTAAAAGCAGGAAAAATACCGTAAGGATTATTCGTGCCAAATCGGGAGGAACCATCACGGCGAACAGTAACCGAAGCCAGATATTTATCTCCATATGCATAAAAGATTTTGCCGAATTGAGAAAGCAGCCTGTAACCTGTAGCAGACCCATTATTGGTTTGCGCCCCTACACCAGCACTCAATTGGAGATAATCTTCAGTTTGCAGAGCAAAAACAGTTGTTGATGCGCCGAACGTCTGGAAATCATTTTTAACCGACTCCGTTCCTGCCAGGATGTTCAGCCTGCTTTTCCCAATCTCCATGTTATAGTTTAAAGTATTGGTCCAGGTAAAAGTGAAATCTTTTGATTCCTGCAGTGCCAGGCTATTAAAGGATCTTACCGGTCCTTCTGTTCCAATCAAAGCAGCATTTTTTGCAAGAGCATCAGAATAATCGAAGCCAAGGCTTGTACGGAAAATAAGATGTTTTATAATTTCCAGTTCCGCGAATACATTACCGGATGCGATGAATTGATTTCTGTTATTAAACCTGTTTAGGTATTGCATATCCACCGGGTTATTCCTGTCGGTATATCCGGCTCCTATAGGACCACCGTATGTTCCGTCAGTTTTATATAATGGGATCGTTGGAGCAAGCGTTAATGCAAGACCTGGTGTTGCAGCTCCTCCTACATCTGTAGTAGAATTGACCTGGGAAGTTCTGCTTAACTGAAGATTTTCTCCAAACTTCAACCTGCCATTAAAAGCTGAAGTATGGCTATTGATACGGGCATTATATCTCTGGTATTTTGTGAATTGAATTAGTCCGTTATTATTATAATATCCCAGATCAATCAAGAACCCGCTTTTGCCGGAGCCAGCCGATATCGAAAGGTCACTGGATATAATTGTCGCTGGCTTGAATAAGGCATCTTGCCAATTTGTATTCCCAACAGGTTCGGAGCTATCTCCGCCAACAAAAGGCGCAATATTTACTTTGTTAAGTACGGGATGGGAATAATCACCATTCCAATCGTAAGTATATATTTGACTGACCAGATTGTTGGGGTTTGTGCTATCGTTCACCGCAGCACGCCATAAAGCTTTTCCTCTATCGTACGAATTCAAAACGTTTTCCTGCCATGGCTTTTCGTTTTGTCTGCTAAGGCTGGTATTAAATTGAATACGCACCTTGTCAGTTCCGGTGCTCCCATCTTTTGTGGTAACAATGATCACGCCGTTAGAAGCTCGCGAACCGTAAATAGAAGATGCAGATGCATCTTTCAAAACCTGAATAGATGCAATTGCGCTGACATTAATATTGGCAAAATCCTCATACCTCGTTGTAGGAACTCCATCGATAATATAAAGAGGATTTGTATTGCCCAATGTATTTACTCCTCGTATTAGTATAGTCGGTGCTCCGCCATTTCCTCCAGTGGGAGATCCATCAGTCTGAATATACAGACCAGGAACCTGACCTTGTAAAGCCAGCATAGGACTTGAGGCAGGAATGTTTTTGATGGAACTCAGGTTGACAACAGAAACTGCACCTGTTAAATCAACTTTTTTCTCCGACTTGTATCCTGTAACAACAACCTGGTTAAGGTCATTATTGCCTTCTTCCATCGTAAGGTTTAATTCCTGTGTTGCGTTTGTTATTTTAACATTGAGCCCATTCATCCCGACAAATGATAAAGTAATAGTTTCTCCTATAGCGGCCGCTATAGAAAATTTACCACTTGAATCAGTAAGTGTTGATTTGGTTTTAGTTTGTACTGATACACCCTGTAAGGGCTCCTTTGTTGTTTTGTTTATAACTCTTCCGGTTATAATTTTCTGCTGCGCAAAACTGAATAATGCCAGCAACAACATTGGAAGCAGAATTTGTAATTTTCTCATAATTGAAATTTTAGGTGTTTACATTTTTGTTTGGCTTTTTTTTATCGTCAACGAATACGATTAACCTTATTGAACAACTCCGGTTTCTATCAGGGATTGAATTTCTTTCACTTCATATTGCGGGCAAGGGCCTGTATAGCTTGCGACCAATGCTCCCATTGCACTTGCAAATGCCAATGCTTCGGATGGATTTACTCCTTGTGATAATTTTGAAATCAATCCGGCTAAAAAAGCATCTCCGCTTCCTATCGTATCGGCTAATTTCACTACAAATCCAGGATGCTGGCAGAAAACTCCGTTTGTATTAAACACAGACCCATTACTGCCTCTTGTAACAACAATATTTGGTATATGAAATTTGTCCTGCAGAATCCTGATACGGTCATGTTCGTTTTTGTAATTTGAAAACCAACCTGTAATTAATTCTAATTCTGCGAGGTTGAGTTTCAACAGGCTCACATCATCTAATAATTTTTCGATGATCTGGCGGGTATAATGCGGAGAGCGCAAATTAATATCAAGTACTTTGTATTTGGCGATCTCAAGCAACTTAAATAAAGTGTTGCGGCTTTCTTTGGTGCGGGTGACCAAACTGCCAAAAACAAAATACCGGGAATCTGAAACCAAAGAGGTGAAATTATCATCCCATTGTATATTGTCCCATGCAACAGGTTTCGTAATATCATAAACAACTTCATTGTTTTCGCCTACAGTGGCATTTACCTTTCCTGTATTCAATTCAAAATCCATTTGAAAGAAATCAGTTGAGATTTCATTTTCCCCCATCAGCCGGATTAATTTTTTCCCATCAATATCAGGACCGATCTTTGTTATCAATGCGGGATTTATTCCCAGCTTTTTCAAATGATACGCCACATTCAGCGGTGCGCCACCGGGGACAGTGTTGGTGGGCAATACATCCCATAATATCTCCCCATAACAAACAACCGGGTAATTATTTTCAGGCAAACTCACAGTAATCGTTTTTAGTTAATAAGTGTTTTAATGCAGCACTAGTGTGTGTTCTATTTGCTCCAATGATTTACCTTTCGTTTCAGGCATTATTTTCCAAACAAAAATTAGTTGTATGCACATCATGATACAGAAAAAGAGAAATGTATTGCCGCCACCTGCTTTTTCGGCCAGATATGGAAAGGAGAAGGCAATAAAAGCAGCCATAATCCAATGAGTTGTACTGCCAAGGGTTTGTCCTTTTGCTCTTACCTGATTCGGAAATATTTCAGAAATGAATACCCAGATAACAGCACCTTGAGAGAAAGCAAAAAATGCGATATAAATAAATAAAAATACAGGTACTGCCCATCCACTAAAATTCTCTTTGTAAAAAGAATAGGAAACCATAGCCAATGTAACAATAAGTCCAAATGAACCAATTAGCATTAAAGTCCTTCTTCCAACTCTGTCAATAAAATTCATTGCAAGAAGCGTGAATGTAAAATTGATTGCACCAAGCCCTGCAGTTGATAATAGTGAAGAACTGGTACCCAAGCCGGTCATTTCAAAAATGCGTGGAGAATAGTATATAATAGCATTTATACCCGAAACCTGGTTGAATGCTGCAAAAAGTATCGCAAGCATAACCGGAGTTCTGTATCGTTTCGAAAATAATGGATCTGTTTGTAATAATTCCTTTTCTTGTTTATCGGTTTGTTGAATCTCGTTTATTATCGTGTCAGCAGTTGCAGGATTGATTATTTTGAATATTTCCCGCGCTTCTTCGACTTTCCCTTTTTTCATTATCAGCCACCGTGGGCTTTCAGGAACAAACCGGAGAAGAAGAAAAAATATTGCTGAAGGGATAGATTGTATCCCAAGCATTAACCTCCAGGAATTTCCACCCGTCAGGCTGATCAGATAATTTGAAAAATAAGAAACCACAATACCTAACACCACATTGAACTGAAAAAGGCCAACTAATTTACCTCTCCTGTCAGCTGGTGAAATTTCAGAGATATATATTGGTGCTGTTACAGATGAAGCTCCTACACCAAAACCTCCAATAAACCGGAAGAACAGAAATATATACCAATTAGTGGAAAATGCAGTTCCCAGTGATGAAATAAAATAAAGGAAAGCTATCAGGTAGAGCGTTTTCTTACGCCCAAGCCTGTCTGATGGGATAGCGCCTAACAGAGCACCCGTTACAGTACCTATCAAGGCGATAGAAACAGTAAGGCCGTGTTGCACTGTATTCAGATCCCAGTATTTTTGAATGGATTGTTCGGCGCCTGAAATAACTGCCGTATCAAAACCGAAGAGAAAACCGCCCAAAGCAATGACCAGCGACCAAAGAAAAACATTTTTCTTATTCATATGGCAATTAGTTTCGCAAGTAATCTATATTGCCAGAACTAAATTGCTTTTTGAAAT
>NZ_DATMRL010000280.1:0-7037 GCF_035566355.1 Pedobacter sp. | reverse complement strand
TGAGTGCTTTATTTATGTATTTCATTTCTTTAATCTAACTGTTTGCTGTGGGTAATACTCACAACAAAAATGATAAGAACCAGAATTGCCTTTAGGGGTGATAAATATTGTTTTTATACTTTTTTGGCTATACTATGGTTTCATTGTATACGGCCAGAGGCACTTTTTGCGCAAAGCGATTCGCTGAAGAATGCCAATGAGCTGAAAGAAGTGAAGATACAGGCGATTAAGCTCAGCCGCAGACAAACCTCTTCTACGCCTTTACAAATTTTGTCTGGTGCAGATCTGGAAAAGCTAAATAGTTTATCTGTTGCAGATGCAGTGAGGTTCTTCTCTGGTGTACAATTGAAGGATTACGGAGGTATAGGTGGGCTGAAGACCATCAATGTACGAAGTATGGGTACCAATCATACGGCCGTTTTTTATGATGGTGTTCCGATCACGAATGCACAGAACGGGCAAGTAGATCTGGGTAAATTCTCTTTGGACAATATTGAAGAAATAGAGTTATACAGTGGCCAGAAAAGTGATATTTTTCAGTCTGCAAGAGGTTTTGCTTCGGCCAGTTCGATTTACCTGAATACCCGGCAGCCAAAATTTGAAAAAGGGGAACGGGACCATTTAAAACTGGCACTCAAATCAGGTTCATTTGGATTACTCAATCCGTCTTTATTATGGCAACGCAAGTTAAGTGATCATGTTTCTGCGAATCTGAGTACCGAATATACCAGGTCAAACGGAAGGTATAAATTCAGGTACACCAATGGTGTATACGATACAACGGCGGTTCGCAACAATGGAGATGTGGAACGGATGAGGATAGAGGCCGGACTGAAGGGAATATTGCCCGACAGCAGTACATGGAACGCAAAGGTATATTTGTATAATGACCAGATGGGTTTGCCGGGGCCTATTATCGGGAACAGGTTTGATTATAACCAGAGAAGCTGGAGCAGAAGCCTGTTTGTGCAGTCTTTTTATGAAAAGAAGCTCACGACTGCCTATCATTTGAAGGCGCTGGCGAAGTATTCAAATGATTATACCCGTTATCTTGATCCGGATTATGTGAATCTGGATGGTCTGTTAAATAACCGCTTTCATCAGCATGAGCTGTATCTTTCTGTGGCTAATCAGTATGAAATCAACTCCTGGTGGACCACAGTGCTTTCTGGCGACTACCAGATGAATACGCTGGATGCAAACCTGGATCATTTTCCTTATCCTACAAGAAATACATTTTTGTTGGCATTGGCTACCCAACTTCATTTTGACCGGCTGGATGTTCAGGCCAATCTTCTTGGGACATTTGTAGACGATAAAGTGAAATATTATATAGCGGCGGGGAGCAAACAGGAATTTACACCAACCCTAATGCTTTCCTGGCAGCCTTTTGAGCAAAAAGGATTCAGGATACGGTCATTCTTTAAAAGCATTTTCAGAATGCCAACTTTTAATGACCTTTATTACACCTTGATTGGCCGTACCAGCCTGAAGCCCGAGTATACCAAACAATACGATCTCGGCTTTACGTATGCAAAGTTATTTGAGAATGCAGTACTCCGTTCCTTCTCCCTGCAAACAGATGCCTATTTCAACCGGGTGAAGGATAAAATTATAGCCGTGCCGGGAAACAATGGCTTTAGATGGAGTATGAAGAATTTAAACCTGGTTGATATTAAAGGGATTGATGTCAATATGCAGTCCGGCTGGAGTGTAGCTCAAGAGCTTCAGCTCAATATGGGTTTAACCTATACCTATCAGCAGGCACTGGATGTTACACCAGGTACAGCTTATTACAAAAATCAAATCCCCTATATTCCATTGCACAGCGGCTCCTTTATGGGAGGTGCACAATGGAGAAATTATAGTTTCAACTACAGTTATATCTATACCAGTGAACGGTATAACCAGGCGGCTAATATCCCGGTTAACTATGTGAAACCCTGGTATACGCACGACATCGCTTTCCATTACAATGCCCTTATCGGTAAAAATAAAGTCAGGCTAACCGCTGAAGTGAACAATCTGTTCAATCAATATTATGATGTGGTAGAAAATTTTCCAATGCCTGGCCGGTCCTATCGTTTCACCTTATCCTATCAACTATGAAATATATAAATTCTTTAACCTATGGTACGATCATTACCCTCATAGTGGTTTTTGCGTCCTGCCGTAAAGATCCTCAGCCCATTCCTGAGGAAATTACCAATACCCTGTTTCCGGCAGAGCCAAATGCCGCGGTAAAAGGGATGTATGTTGTCAATGAGGGAAACATGAACATGAACAAGGCATCCTTGGACTATGTGGATTTTACCCAGGGATTGTACCGTAAGAATATCTACAATCAAGTGAACCCGGAGGTTACAAAGGGGCTGGGGGATGTGGCTAATGATATTGGCGTTTATGGTGCTAAGCTATATGTAGTGGTTAATATTTCCAATAAAATTGAAGTGATGGATGTAAAAACGGCCAAACGGATTAAAATGATTGACCTGGTGAATTGCCGTTATGTAACCTTTCATGGCAACAAAGCTTATGTGAGTGCGTACCTGGGCAAAGTGGGCGATCCTAAAGCACCCCAGGGAATTGTGGCTGAAATTGATACGGCGACGCTTCAGGTTACCCGTAAAATTGAGGTTGGACGCCAACCGGAAGAAATGGCAGTGGTAGGAAACAAACTCTATGTGGCCAACTCGGGAGGTTATAGCCCGCCTGATTATGAAAGAACAGTATCCGTAATTGATATGGATTCTTTCACAGAGATCAAAAGGATTGATGTGGCTATTAACCTTCACAGGTTGAAGGCAGATCGGTACGGAGATCTCTATGTAACCTCCAGGGGTGATTATTATGATACTCCTTCTAAACTCTTTGTAATTGATACCAAGACCGATCTGGTGAAAAAGACATTTAATGTTGCCGCAAGCAATTTGACAATAGATGGAGATAAAGCCTATGTCTATAGTACAGAATATAGCTATATCACCGGAGAGAATACCATTTCATATTCCATGATCAATGTGAAGGACGAGACCATTATTCCTGGCAGCTTTATCAGTGACGGAACAGATAAGAAAATTAAAATACCTTATGGTATTGCAGTACATCCCATTACTAAGGATGTTTTTGTAAGTGATGCCACAGATTACGTTACCCCTGGCAGATTGTATTGTTTCGGCTCCGATGGAAGGCAGAAATGGTCTGTGGAAACCGGGGATATTCCTGCCAGTTTCGCTTTTGTATACAAAACCAACTAATTCATAATTAAACAAGCAAATTTCTATGAAACTAAACATTTACTTAAGAGTAGCCGTAATTGGCCTGATCATTTCTACGACATCCTGTAAAAAAGATAAAACACCTGTTTTTCCAGACTTCAAGATGAATGTCGAAAACAAAGAGGTTGTTGGCGAATTAAATAAACCCATTACATTTTCCGTTTCAACTACAAACGGAGTCGTTTTTAGCAGCCAATGGAAGCTAGATGGTATGAGTGTGAGCACAACAGCCAGCTTTGTTTTTACAGCGGTAAAGTCTGGAACACACACCTTGGAATACATCTCTAATTTTGATGGTGGTCAATACACTTACCTATATAATTTGACCATAAATGCACCTGAAGTTCCGGTTACCGAGAAAAGTAATCCCTATGTTACTCAATTGTTTGAATTTATGCCGGCACCAGGACAGTTTATAAATACCTCCCTTGCCAATGAAAGTGCTGGAAAAGTCATTCTTGGAGGTCAATCGAACATGATATGTCTGGGTGCCTGGGGAGGGTATGTGGTACTTGGTTTTGACCATACCGTTATCAATCAGCCAGGTAAAGAAGACATTATGGTGTATGGCAATGCCTTTAATAATTTTGCAGAGCCGGGGGTAATTTGGGTGATGCAGGATGAAAACGGAAATGGAAAACCAGATGATACCTGGTATGAAGTAGCTGGTAGTGAATTCAATAAAACAGGTTACAAAAGAGCATATTCGGTAACTTATACACGTCCAACGCCAGCTACAGCTGATGTGCCATGGAAGGATAACCTGGGCAATACCGGAGTAGTAAAAACCAATGTATTTCATAAACAATCTTATTTCCCGGAATGGATAAAAGGCAATGAGTATACGCTGACAGGAACCTTATTACCAAGCACCAATATAAACGACACCAATCCTTCTTATATCATTAGTCCGCAGTTTGCATGGGGATACGCAGACAATACACCTGGAGGCGATAAAATTGATATTGCCAATGCCGTAGACAGCAAAGGAAATAAAGCGGTGCTGAAAGGCATAGATTTTATTAAGATCCAGACAGGCATCCAGTATAATATGGGCTGGCTTGGGGAGCAATCTACCGAAGTTACAGGGGTGGCTGACATAAGTTTGTTAAAGAATTAATACCTTTAAAACCAATCAACAAAATGAATATTAAAAATTACGTATTAATCGCATCAGGATTAACTTTTAGCCAGATGATACTGGTAAATGATGCAAAAGCACAAAAAGAGATCAAACTGGATTCAGTGGTGATCAGTACGACTAAAAATGACCAGAAGCAGTCGCAAACCGGTAAAGTTGTTACCATTATTGGAAGTGATGTCTTAGGGCGTAGCCACGGAAAGAATTTGACAGACTTGTTGAATGAACAAGCTGGTATTGTTGTTGGCGGAGCCACAGGAAATGCCGGATTGAATAAAAGTTTGTTCGTAAGAGGGGCGGGGAGCGCCTATGCGGTTGTACTTATTGATGGGATTTTAGTGAATAATCCTGCAGGTGCGGCTTTTGATCTGCGGATGATCTCCATTGATCAGGTGGAACGTATAGAGATCCTGAAAGGTGGTCAATCTACCATTTATGGTTCTGATGCAGTTGCGGGTGTGATCAATATCATTACTAAAAAAGGTGGTAAAGATGGGAACAGCGTGTATGGTGTAGCCAGTTACGGAAGTTATAAAACCTATAAAGGAACTGTTGGGATTAGCAGCAAGGTAGATGATTTCTCTTACAATGTGGCTTATACCCAAGGTAAAACAGATGGTATTTCTGAGGCAGCTACGCCAGAGGGTAGTACTTCGGTTTTTGACAAAGATGGCAACAAAACAGGTGCTGTAAATGCAAATTTCTCTTTACAGGCAACGAAGAACCTAAGCATCAGTCCTTTTCTCCGTTATTTCTACGGTCACTATGATTTTGATTCAGGTGCTTTTAAAGACAGCCCGACGAATAACTTCAAATTGAAACATTTTAACGGTGGTTTCAATACCAAATATGAATTTGCAACTGGAAAGATCAATCTAAATTACAGTTATGAAGATTCACAGCTGGATTCAAAAGGAGATTATGGAACCAGTCTTTCTGAGGGTAAATTGAATTTTATCGATTTGTTCTACAATCAGAAAATTGGCTCTAAACTGGATGTGTTGGTTGGTTTAGACAACAGAGCAACTAAATTCAGACTGAATGCCAATCAGCAGCCATCTACAAACTTGTTTAGTACTTATGCTTCTGTGTTTATGCACGACCTGAGCATTTTTAACCTGGAAGTTGGCGGGCGTTATAATAAACACAAACAATATGGTGAAAACTCTACTTTTAACATTACTCCGTCTATCAATATCATTAAAGCGTTAAAATTATTTGGAACTTATTCGACAGCTTTCAAAGCCCCAACGCTGGAAAACCTGTTTGGAGCCTATGGTGCTAATTTAAACCTGACTCCTGAAAAATCGAAAAACTATGAGGCTGGATTTAACCTGAGTTTTGCAGATGATCGATATTCGTTACGGGTAGCAGGCTTTAAGCGCGATTTGACCAATGCGATTGTTTATGGAAATATAGGTTATATTAATCAGGCAGATCAAAAAGCAAAGGGAGTTGAAGTAGAGCCGGCAGTTCAAATAGGCATTTTGCATTTAAAAGGCTACTATGCTTATGTAGAGGGAACAGAGTTTAACTTTGTAACCAACGCCGTTTCTGATTATCTGTTGCGCAGACCAAAGAATATTGTAGGTGTTAATGCTGGTGTACAGGCTACTAAAGCCTTGTATGTAAGTGCAAACTTTAAGTATAATGGAAAACGCCAGGATGGGGATTTTACCAATTATAAGGTAGTGGATCTGGCTTCCTACAAACTGCTTGATTTTTATGCCGAGTATGCCGTTGCTAAAAACCGGGTGAAATTTTTCGCTGATCTGAAAAATATCTTAAACGAAAAATATACCGAGTTCTATGGCTATAACAGCATGGGCTTTAATATGAATGCAGGTATAAGTTTTAATATTCATTAAGAATTGGTATTTTTACATCTTCAAAATATAAACCAATATGTCACTAGAAAAAATCAACATCAGAAACTCTATTCTCATTCTGATTATAGTTGCTGCGGCAGCTACCCGTTTTTTACATCTGGGTAGTTTCAGTTCGTGGACCAATTTTACACCACTTGGTGCAATGGCCATGTTTGGAGGCGCTTATTTTTCGGATAAGGTAAAGGCTTATGCAGTCCCGTTAATTACACTTTTTGTAAGTGACCTGGTGGTAAATTATGCCTATTATCAAAAGATCGTTTTGTTTTATGATGGAGCTTTTTGGGTGTACCTGAGTTTTATTCTGATGGTACTTGTAGGCACATTTATTAAAAAAGCCAATTTTACCAATGTCCTGATTGCTTCTGTGGTAACTGTATTTATCCACTGGATTGTTTCCGATATAGGGGCTGTATTAATGGTAGGTTCAATGTATCCTAGAAGTTTTGCAGGCTATCTGCAGGCGCTTATAGGAGCTATTCCTTTTGAACGGAACTTACTGGTGAGCAACCTGGTTTACGGATTGCTGATGTTTGGTGGCTTTGAATATGCAAAAACGAAATTCCCTGCTTTAAGTTTTAACAAACAGCAGGCGGTACAACATTCATAGAAATAAAATTAAATGAGCGAAGCCCTTTTGCACCGGTTGCAAAAGGGCTTTTTTTATTAAATTTGTAGTATGATAAAAATAGTTTCCTTTTTACCGGCAGCCACTAAGATGATTTACGATAT
>NZ_DATMRL010000279.1:0-13051 GCF_035566355.1 Pedobacter sp. | reverse complement strand
CTGCGGAGGTAACACATCTACTTTCTTTTCAATAACAACTGTTTTGGTATGTACAGCATATTTGCTGGGTTGTATTCCATGTCCATATTTCTCTGCGTAAGCCTGCGTGAATTCTGCCCCAAAATAGAGAATGATTGCCGTATAATAGATCCAGAGTAAAATAACAATAATAGAACCAGCTGCTCCAAAAGCAGAGCCTGGATTTCCCTTCTCAATATAGATGCCTATCAGATACTTACCCAAGCTAAACAGCAAGGCGGTAAATAAGGCACCAATAATTGCAGGCTTCCATTTAATAATCACATCCGGAAGCACTTTAAATATAATTGCAAAAATAGAAGTGACCACAGCCAGCGTGAGGGCATTGGTGAGGATCAGCATAAAGAGTTCGGATACTTTTTCGATCCCAACCTTGGAAGCCAGCCCTCCAAGTTTGTTGCCCAGCCCTACAACAATACTGTTCACAATCAAAGTAACAAGTAAAAGAAAGCCAAGAGAGGCAATCAACGAAAAGGAAAGCAGTCTGTTGATAATGAGCTTTTTCCAGCCCTTTTTTGGGATCGCTTTTACTTTCCAGATCAGATTAATGCTGTCCTGTATTTCAACAAAGATCGCTGTTGATCCAATAACAAGAGTTGCCACTCCAATGATCAAACCAATAGTGCTCCGGCCAGATAAATTTGCATTGATCACGAAGCTTTGCAACTGCCTGGTCGCCGGTTCGCCAATCATATCATTGATCTCTGCAAATAGCTGAGTATCCGGATCAAGTTTATCGCCAAAGAACAGACTGGCTGCTGATATGATGATCATAATCAGTGGTGTGAGAGAAAATATGGTATAATAAGCAAGTGAAGCACTTAGCTTGGTGACCTTGTCATCAATAAATCCGTTTCCGGCCGCTAAAAATAGATTGCCCAGGGCTTTGAAAAAATGTATGATCTTTTTAATGATTGTCATGAGCTTAAATTAGAAAGGATATCCAATTCCGATATTATAAACCAGGTTGTCTTTACGCCAACCACTATCGCCAAAATCAATTTCATTAAATACCCAGCGCTTACCCGGTTCATTATAAGGCTTGCGTACAGGGAAGGCTACATCTAAACGAATGACGAAAATAGAAGCATCAACACGCAGCCCGGCACCAGTACCTACTGCGAATTCGCTCAAAGCATTTTTAAAATCAAAACCTGATCCCGGACGTGACGGAGTACCTGGGCTGTCGGCGGTGGCTGGTGTACCCAAATCCTCTTTTCTAAGCCATACGTTTCCTGCATCGGCAAAAAGAGCCCCATATAATCTACCCGCCAATTTAAACCGCAACTCTGAACTGATGAGCGCCTTAATGTCTCCGCTTTGGTCTACATAGGTTGTATTGGCAACTTTTGGATCATTTTTATAATAGTATGTTCCCGGTCCGATAGATCTGGCTGCCCATGCGCGGATATCATTTGTTCCCCCTGCAAAAAACTGACGAACAAATGGAAGACTGGTTTGGTTACCGTAAGCATAACCGTAGCCGATGTCTATCCGGTTTGCCCAGATTATATTCCTGGTGAGTTTGTAATAATCCCGAAAATCTGCTTCCATACGTACATACTGGTTGATCTGCTGTCCAAGTATGGCCTTTTTTCCTTCCGAATTTCTTCCGGCAAATAAGCCCCAGACATTTCCACCGGTTTCCAGTGTACCATTAAAATAAATATTGTTCTTTCTGTAATCTTCAAACTGGTTAGTGTAGGTAAAGCTATAATTACTTCCAATGATAAATTGTTTCTCGATCACATTTCTTAAGCCGGGGATTACATTCAGTAAACTATCTCTTTTCGTCGTATCATTAGTTAAACTGGAAGTCACATAATTAACGGAGATGGGGTTAAACGCATGTTCTTTATATTGGTTTTCATTCCATTTGTAACCATATTGGGCTTTAAAAGAATTGATGTCATATAAATAGCCCCGGTGAAGCCGCTGATAGGTCAAAGAAGCAATTGTTTTAGGAATATAAGCATTGGTGCTGTTGATGCCTTTAAAAGGTGTGATAAACCTTGGAAAAGTCAACTTTGCTTCCCCTGTTAGGGAAAATGAGTTCAGGCCTTGTGATTGTCCACCTACCTGAGTCTCGAAACCCCCGCTTGCACTTAAATCCAGTTGTTCGGCACCTCTGAACAAGTTTCTGGTCGTTTGGGTAACTTTTACTTCTGAGCCCATAAAGTTGTTCGACTTACTTGTTCCTGTTACTGAAAAGGTAAGAGAGTTCTTTTTTAGCGGGGTAAGAAAGATATTCAGATCCAGCTGGTCGTTCTTAAAGCTGTCGAGAGGGATGAATTCTGCTTTTACGGATTGAAAGACTCCGATATTGACCAAACGGTTCAATGTTTGACTGTGGTCTTTTCTATTGTACAGTTCTCCTTTCTTGAAGAAAACCAAGCGGTTAAAAAGCGGGTCTTTAAACGTGTGTTTAGGATCGTAAATTTTAAAGTCATTGTAAACAGAAGGCGTAGATTTTCTTAATGCACTGTCCCTTCTGATGCTATAATTCGGGTAAATATTGATGTTGTTAATGGTATAGGGCTTAAGTCCAGCATCCGGCGCAATTTCTTTAATCCGGATGCGGATATCGACCAATTGTTTTCCAACTGTACTATCCACTTGAAGGATCAGATAATCTGGGCTGAAATAAAAATAACCATTTTCTTTAAGGTCATTATCTATGCGGATGCGTTCATTTTTAAATACATCAAGGTCATAGTTATTGCCAGGTTTTAATAAGGTTTTTCCTTTGTTGTTGTTGACAATTTTAGCGAGTGCGCCGCTACTGTCAGGAGGAAAAGAAACACTGTTGATTTTATACCTGATTCCTGTATTTGCAGTGTATACAGCTTTTCCCTTTTTCCCTTTAACAACAGTGTCGCCCATGACATCAGACTGAAGATAGCCTTGACTGATCAGATAGCTTTTAAGTACAGCATTGTTATATGGGATTTTTACCTGACTCAATAATACTGGAGGTTCGCCCATCTTGGTACGCAGCCAATGCCGGAACCCTTTGGGTTTCTTGGGTTCTCCGGCCAGGTTATAAAAGCCGAGTTTGTATTTAATTCCCAAAATTGATTTATTCGGGGTTGGCCTGGTCTTATCTTCCAATGTGCTTTTGACCTCCTTCTGATCTGCTATTCTTACAGAAGAATCAGGATTGATCTTTACTTCGGCCCCGGTGTATAAAATCTCTCCCGGTTTGAGTCCCTTGGTGCTGCTGCAGGCAGCCCAAATCAAACAACTCAGTATACATAGGATCGGTTTAATTCTTTTTTTCATCTTTTGGCTTCTGTTCTACTCTGTTTCTTTTCTTTTTGGAGAATTTTTGAAATACTTCTCTGAATTTGTTATAGTCTACCACAAGGGCGAAACCAATACCGGTTTCAATCAGCTGACCTTCAATAACGCCTTCTGTTTGATTTCGGCGATATGCTCTTAACCGGTATTTTCCATCTTTGGAAAGCAGGTATTCAATATTGACGTTACCGGCAATATTGGTTGAATTTCCTTGCTGCTGGCCTTCTATCCCGAAAGAACTACCCACCGTGACGATCAGCCTGTCGCTCAATAGTTTTTTAGACAAACCTACTTCAAGCGCGGTATTGTTGGCAACTTGCCCGGAACTATAATCTTGTGAAGAATTAATGCCAAAATTAATATCTACTCCTTTTACCAGATCTGAAGCAAGATTATTGAGCTGTTCTGTGAGGAGTTTACTTACGCTCGACCGCGCAAAGTCGGTAACCAGTCCGTTGCCATTTCCTCCAAGGCTCTGGAATGGGTTATCTGCAATGAATCTGCCCAGAACAAGCAAAGCAAATACCTGTTTGTTTAGTTCACCTTCATCACTGTTTAGGGCCTGAAGCCTGCCGTAAACGGATCCATTGAGCGCTCCTCTTTCGTTTTCCGGAAGATCTATTTTAAACTTAATGGTTGGCTTAAGCAGCTCACCGGTCATCATCAGGTAAACCTGAAAGGGCAGTTTGTTTTTTGCTTCATTATTGCTAGGATCATTCAACAGATCGGCAGGAGGGGCACTAACTTCATATAGAGCTGTTAAATCCACATTTGCACTGGTTGGATCGCCAGTCCATACTATATTGCTGCCTTGCTGTAATTTGAAACTCTTCTTAGCAGGTCCTACAGTAAGGTTGTAACTCCCATCGGAAACATCATAACGGCCTGTCAGACTGGTTTTTCCGCTTGGGTCCATCGTCGCAGTAAGGTTTGCCTGTCCTTTTACTTTTAAGGCATCGCCATTGCCAGGGTCCACCACCACGTTAAGTTCGGCACCCGGGTCAATTTGAATAGTCGCACTTAAATTTATGCCCTTAATTGGAGCTTTACTTACAGAATCTTTTACTGAAAGAGCCTTTTTGCCATTATATGGAGGAGCACTAAAGTCAACAAATTGTACGATACCTTCCTGATCGATTACTGTAGGATCATCAGGTGGCATAGCAAAGAAGAATTTGGTTTTATCTTCTACTTTAATGTTCATGTTTACATCTGGCTGGTTCAGGTCGCCACGCACTTTAATAGTACTGGTTAGATAAACAGTACCATAGATCATTTCATTGTCTGCAGATGTAGAGTTCAGCGCTCTGAAATTATTGGTGCGGATATCCATATTGAATTTGAAATCCCGGTAATTTGAAGTTAAAATTCCTCCGGTAATTACGGCTTTTTGATTCAAAGAATCCAGAATTGTAAATTTATTGAAATTGATACCGGTATCTGTAAAACTAATGGTTTCGTCAGGCATTCTAAAGAAAGAATTTACATAAGCTACATTGAAGCCAGCCTGGTTGAACTTAATGTCACCTAATACTTTTGGTGCATCCAGTGAGCCTTTAACCGATAGTTCTCCACTTACCGTACCTGTCCCTTTTCTGATCTGTCCCATAGAAAGACTTTCTATGGATTTGAGGTCTATCTTATCAATATTCAGTGTCAGATCCAAAGCACTTTGTGGAGCGGTATAATAGAAACCGCTTGCCCGAAGTTCATGGACACCTGATAAAGCGATATTGGTTTCATAAGCATTTTCAGTATTGTTGTTCACTGCAATCCTTAAGGTGCCGAGCATATCTTTCTGGTACCGCAACTGGTCAACGGTTAGATTAGCTTCGAATTTAGGTGTGTTCACCAGATCTTTAACATTTACAGTTCCGTTAATCGAACCACCAACAAGGGCACTGTCTGCCTCTGCAAAGCGGGTAAGTGTTTCTATTCTGAAGTCTTTAAATTCTACCTTAAGGGGAGCATTTGGGATGTTGCTTTCACTATTGATACGCAATTCCTGTCCGCCGTTGCTGATGTTGAATTGATTGGCCAGGACACCTGACTGCCCAAACTGAAGATAATTTTCCGGTGCTACAACCCACTTGTCGTAGTTAAGTAATAGCTTTTGAGGATCCAGGCTAAATCTGTAATCTTTGTTGATGGATTTAAAGAGCCCTCCCAAAACGTATTTGTCCTTGCGTTTGCTGTCGCGCAGATAAATGTTTAAATTCAGGTCATTGTTTACTGCGGCTCCACTGATTTCATTATTGAAGAAAGCCAGTGACGGGCTTTGCAGACTCTTTATAGTCAGTTTATAATTGAGTTTCTGGTTATCATTATTAACATTCAGCCGGGTACTGTCTATTTTGTAAGTCCCATAAACCACCTGTGGAAAAGAAGCATTCATAATCAGGCTGTCCTTTTGTGTATCCAGTAAGCCATTCATCCTGGAAGGAGCAAAGTTGGTCAGTTCCGGAACAAAGTTTTTTAAAATCTTCGGGTTGTAAAAATTCACATAAAACCTGAAACGTTGGTCCGGAATTTTGGTTACCTGACCAAACTGATAATATTTATTGATTTGATTGATCACTGCAGCACCTAAATTGGTCAGTTGATATTTGCCGTCAATTTTTGCTCTTAGGAATTCAGATTTCAACGTAAGCAGATTGTGAGTTGCCGAGGCTTCAGAATGGACTAAAATGGTGTCTACATTAAAACGCTGTCCTTCTTTTACGACCTGCAAACCATTTACAGAAACATCACCATTTAAATAATCCGGATCTGCAGTTTTTATATCTGCTTTGATCAGGCCGGCAAGTTTAAATTCTGTCGTACTAAAATTAAGCTTCTGGAGGTCTACCTGTTTCAGATCTGCATTGGCTTTAACCGCAGGGTATTTGCCTGCCATATCTACCAGTGCCTTCAAGTTAAAATTAACATTGGTATCGGCCATACTGCCTTTAATATCAAGTTTTTGGGCCGCATAGGTGCCACTCAGTAGCAGGTTTTTGTAGGTGTATTTGTTATAATAGGCATTGAGTACCTGTGCGTTGAAGCTGGCAGTTGCTCTTTTCGCATCAAGACCCGTGCCTTTAACAGAGGCTTTTGCTGTCAAACGACCTAGCTGTGGCTGCATTTTCAGTAGCCTGCCTACGTTGAAATTATTCAGGTCAACATCAGCGGTATAACTTTCCCTGCCTTTGGGGCCTTTCATGGAGGCCAGTAATCTGGCAGAACCCATATCGGTGTTGATGTTAAATCCAGTACTGAAATTGGTCATAGACCCTTTGAATTTACCTGTTGCACTTATCGCATTAGGTAAGGTAATGTTAGAAGGAAGCGATTTCTTAGGGATCAATACCAAAAGATCACTTTTGGTTAGGGAGAATTTTTTAACGTTGAGGTCCAGAAAAGTTTTATTTACATCAGGGAGGCCTTTTGCGGTACCGTTAATGTCAATCTGAGTGCTTTTTAATCCACTGATCTGTAAGCTTGGAATTACCAGATTATTCATATAACCATGAGCAACAGCATTGATCTTGATTTTTTCGTCCCGGTAATTTGCCGGAACAGCATCGCTAAAATAAGTGGCATCTTTCAAACCTATAGTCGTATTTTTAACCTGAAGATAGATTTTTACGCGTTCCGGATGTTTGGTCAGATCATCCATAGAGGTGTAATTGAGCTGGGTATTGTTTTCTATGGAGGTGTTTGGAGTTTTAATTAGTAAATTGCTGACTTTGATCTGCTTATCCGAATAAACAACTTCTCCTTTAAGTTGCTTCAGCTCGAAACCGCTCTTTTCAAGGAATTTTCCATCTTTGACATTTACTTTAATCCCTGCATCGCTATAGGCAAGTCCTTCGGCGTTCAAACCCAGTTTTTTTATTCTTAAATGGTTGTAGTCCATTCCTTTTATAGGTTTAGCAGCTAGATTGTCAAATTGAACGTTATTTTCTGTCAAACTCAGGTTTTTGATCAGCAGCGCAAGAGGGGAGGATGCTGCAATTGTATCTTTTATATTCTTTGCATTTTTTGTGGGGCTTTCTGGCCTGAAGGCAAAATGTATATCTGATTTGTTCAGGATGGCCTGGTCAGCCTCATATTTCCCCTTCGTAACATCTGCAAGAAGTTTGGTCATAGAGAATTCCCTAAGGTCGAGATTGGCTTTTGTGCTGTTTGCAGCCATTCCAAAGATGACCTTTGATTCATTGATCTTTGCTTCTTCAACCTTATATTTATTGTTGGTCAGATCAACGATCAGCTGGGTTAACGCCAGTTTGTTCAAATCAACATCCGCATCCATTTTAGACAACTGATCCTTAAACAGAATTTTCACATTGTTAAAAGCAAAATCCTGGATTTCAACCAGGGGAAGTTTTCCCGTGGCAGTTTTTGCAGTGTCAATACTATGTTCTAAATGGGCTTTTAGCTGGGTGAGGGGCTTTTGCTGCAGATAATTTAAAGAGGTATTCTTTAAGCTGAGTTCTTTAATTACGTAATGCTGGTGGTCCAGATCAAAATCTTTTATCCTCGAAGTAAATTCGCCTAAATTTAGTTTTACATTATTTCCGGCTACATCATCCCGGTACACAATCCCAATGTCCTTTAAGGAAATTTTATCTAAGGAAAACTTCAGCGTTGAGGTGGTGTCTTTCTTCACTTCTTCATCAGGCTTTTTCTGTTCTGACATAAAAGCATCCGCAAGAAAGGAAAAATTAAAGGTAGTGTCCGGATGGATCCGGGTTACGTTTGCCCTGATTTTTTCCAACTCGATGTTGTTGATCTCCACTTTATTACTGAGGAGTTTAAGCAGGCTGATGTCTACTGCTAACTTCTGCGCGTACAGCAGTGTATCTTTTTTCTGATCCTCAATATAGAATTTGTTAAGTACGATATCTTTTGAAAAAGCGATTTTGATACTTTCCAGGCGAACTTCAGTGTGAGTTTTATTTTTGAGATAGCTGATGGCCTTATCTTTCACAAAGTTTTGGACAGCAGGAATGTTTAAAGAGAGTATAATTGATACCATCAATACGATAATTATGGATAGAATCCATAAAATAACCTTTAAACTTTTACGTAGATATTTATTCAAGTGAAATACAGATTGATTGATTAATGATAAGAAATTTTAACTAAAATCATGCCATTGAATTGCGTTTATTGATAGATGGAACAAAGATTTTGGTTGTTTTGTTTAGAAATATGTATGTTTAAATATGAATAAATTGAATTTGACGATCAATTATGAGTCTTATAAAGACTTTAATGATTTGGAGGAGAGGGATCAAATACTCTGTGCGAAATCTGAAGAGGCGCTGGGAAGTTCCTATTCGCCTTATTCCGGATTTAAAGTAGGGACGGCTATACGCCTTGCAGATGGAAGAATTATTTTGGGCAGTAACCAGGAAAATGTGGCCTATCCTTCTGGTCTTTGTGCAGAACGTGTGGCTTTGTTTGCCATTGGTGCAACATATCCCGGAGTTGAAATAGAAAGTATGGCCATTACAGCTTATACGGGGCATTTTAAAATAGAAAAACCCATAACCTCTTGTGGTGCGTGCCTGCAGGTCATGGCTGAGTTTGAGCAGAGACAGAAAAAAGAGATCGATGTTTTGTTTTACTGTATGAACGGAGAGATTTTAAAGGTAAAAGGAATACGGAGTTTGTTGCCATTTGTGTTTATTGAAGATCGTTTATCAGGCTGATTTCAGATGATTTTGCTTATCTTTGCGTTCTCAATGAATTGTTAAAAACTTCTGTTCAGAAATTTCAATTCATCAGTTATATTTACAACATCCAACATCATTTTAATGAGCGAAGAACTAGAAGAAAACGTTAACGAAGAAAATAAGCACAACATAATCCCTATCAATGGGCTTTATGAAAACTGGTTCCTCGATTATGCTTCTTATGTAATCCTGGACCGCGCAGTTCCCCACATTAATGACGGGTTAAAACCTGTACAGCGCAGGATCATGCATTCACTGAAAGAGATGGATGACGGGCGTTTTAATAAAGCCGCAAATGTAATTGGTAATACGATGAAGTACCATCCCCATGGAGATGCCTCTATTGGAGATGCTATGGTGCAGATTGGACAGAAGGACCTGCTGATTGACTGTCAGGGAAACTGGGGTGATCCGGTAACCGGCGATAGTGCGGCGGCCCCACGTTATATAGAAGCCCGTCTTTCTAAATTTGCTAATGAAGTTGTTTTTAACGCAGATACAACCATCTGGCAGCTCAGCTATGATGGAAGAAATAATGAACCTTTAACTCTACCTGTAAAGTTCCCCTTGCTGTTGGCACAGGGGGCTGAAGGAATTGCCGTTGGTTTAGCCACTAAGGTGATGCCGCACAATTTCGTAGAGTTGCTGGACGCGTCTATAGAAGCGCTTAAAGGAGAACGCCCTAACATTCTCCCCGATTTCTTTACTGGGGGTATGGCCGATTTTTCCGCCTATAACGAAGGAATGAGAGGAGGAAAGGTCAGAGTTAGGGCTAAGATCACGGAAAAAGACAAAAAAACCTTGGTGATCACAGAAATTCCTTTCAGTACCACTACAGGTTCTGTAATTGACAGCATTTTATCAGCAAATGATAAAGGCAAGATCAAGATTAAGAAAATAGAAGACAATACGGCTCAGAACGTAGAAATTGTAATTCAATTGGCGCCGGGTATCTCTCCGGATGTAACTATTGATGCTCTGTATGCTTTCACATCCTGTGAGGTGTCCATTTCACCAAATACCTGTATCATTAAGGAGGATAAACCTCATTTTATGAGTGTTAATGATATCCTTATTGAAAATACAAAACACACGAAGGCCCTGTTGAAACAGGAACTGGAAATCCGTCTTTTCGAACTGGAAGAGAAAATTTTCTTTAGTTCTTTACTGAAGATCTTTATCCAGGAGGGGATGTATAAACATCCTGATTATGAGAACTCCGGAAATTTTGACGGTGTCGTTGAAGTGTTAAATGTATTGTTTGAGCCGTTTAAGGCAAAACTATACAGAGCGATTCTTCCGGAAGATTTTAAGAAGCTGATCGATAAGCCGATGAGCAGCATTACCCGCTTTGACGTTAAAAAGGCGGATGAGCAGATGAAAGCCCTGGAAGATGAAATCAAAGTGGTTAAAAATCACCTGAGACATCTGACAGATTATGCCATTGCCTGGTACCAGAAATTGAAAGACAAATATGGTAAAGGACGTGAACGTAAAACGGAAATCCGTTTGTTCGACAGGGTGGAGGCTTCTAAAGTGGCCCTGGCCAATGTCAAATTGTATATGAATATAGCAGATGGGTTTATTGGAACCGGTTTGCGAAAAGATGAATTTGTTGCAGATTGCTCCGATCTGGATGAGATTATCGTATTCAGGGAGGATGGAAAATGCATTATTACCAAGGTTGCCGATAAAACTTTTGTTGGAAAGGGAATCATCCATGCGGCGGTATTCAAGAAAGGCGACGAGCGTACCATTTATAATATGATTTATAAAGATGGAGCGAGCGGGATTTCTTATATCAAACGTTTTGCTGTAGTAGGTGTAACCCGTGATAAGGAATATGATCTCACCAAGGGAGGTAAAGGATCTAAAGTGCTTTACTTTACTGCAAATCCTAATGGAGAGGCTGAGATTGTTAATGTTCAGCTGAAACCACACACCAAGCTGAAAAAGCTGGTGTTTGACCTTGATTTTGCAGAGATTGCAATTAAAGGCCGTGCCTCACAGGGAAATATTGTATCCAAGTATCCGATTAAAAAGATCATCTTAAAGACTAAGGGGGTATCTACCTTATCCGGGCTGAAGATCTGGTATGATGATCTGCTGCGCCGTCTTAATGTAGACGGCAGAGGGAAATACCTGGGGGAATTTGATGGTGACGACAAAATACTGCAGGTACATAAAGACGGTTGGTATGAACTCAGTACTTTTGAACTGAGTAATCACTTTGACGCTGACCTGGTCCTGATCCAGAAATTTGATCCGGAAAAACCTTTCGCGGTTGTACAATATGAGGGTAAAGCCAAGAACTACTTCATAAAGAGATTCCTTTTCGAAAGCATTGGTGTTGGTAAAAAACTCAGTCTGATCAGTGAGGAGCAGGGCTCAAAGTTTGTTTATCTGACGGGTAACCCTGCCGCCAGATTAACGGTGGATGTACTGAAAGGTAAAACGCAAATTCCGGAGACACTGGAAATTGTGCTGGCCGAATTCATAGATGTGAAAGGAATCCGGGCCAATGGAAACAGAATGACACCTCACGATGTTAAAAACATTGAAATTTCGGATCATGAAGAAATTGAACCGACAGATGAGACCGCTGTTTCCCTGGATACAGATCAGTCTGCGGAGGAAATAACAGAAGCTGATGGTTCAGGAGAAGGGGAGCAAGCACCGGCAGAGATGTCAACTGAAGTTGAACCAGAGCTTATTGCAGAAGTTTTGGAGGTAAAAGAAGAAGTCGAAATTATTGAAGTTCAGGAAGCGGTTATTGCAGAACCTGAACCTGCAACAGAAGAAGAAGATCAGCCAGCGGAGCCGCCAGTTAAGGTAAAACCGAAGTTTGTGAGTCAGAAGCCGACTGAAGCACCGATACCTGAACCAGTTAAAAAGGTAAAGACCGTTAAAGAAAACACAGGAGACGAAAAGGAAGCAGTAGTTAAAAAGAAAATTAAATTCGAGATCACCAATCCAGATGACGTCGATATTGATGACAAAGGACAGCTAGGACTATTCTAATCATCATCATCTTTTTTCTTCTGTTCCAATTTCACAAAAGCACTTCTTCTTGGGGGTGGCATAATAGAATGTTCCCCTTTTATTGATTTCCAGATCACTTCATTAAGATCAAGATCAGGAGCGGAATCTTCTTTTGCAAAGTTCCATTTTTCGGAACGTTCCATGCTTTTATTTTGAACCAGGTTACGTTGTTCCATGTCAATAAGAGCAGGTTTAGCTTTGTAAGGGCTCAAGTCTGGTTTGTTGGTAAAACAATCGAATAAGGGCATTGCAGCTGCGTCGTACTGGCTCATAGGAGGAAGTCCCAGGATGAGCTCCATTGTTCTCAAAATACCGGAGGTAGAGTACATGGTATGATTTACACTGCCTTTTTTAATATATGGACTGATCACAAAGGCAGGTGAACGGTGTGCATCAATATGATCGGGACCATTTTGCGCATCATCTTCCAAAACAAAAACAGCAGATTCGGCCCATATAGGGCTTTCAGAAAGATGTTCAATCAATTGTCCCAATGCCAGGTCGTTATCAGCAACTGCCGCGGCAGGGCTGATCTTTCCCTTTTTCTGGCCACTGGTATGATCATTTGATAAACGTATAGTATTGAATTGAGGAACTGCATTCACAGAAAGTAAGGAATCGAAGTCCTTTTTCCAAACCCTTACCCGTTCCACATCTTTTATGTCCAGGTTAAAACCCGGAGCATTTTTGCATATATGTCCTTCCAGCGACTTGATATTTGCCTTCCCATTGTCGGCAAACTCTCCGTAGCTTCTGTAAGACAATCCTGCCCGCTGGCAATAATCCCAAATAAAGCCATCCTTAGGATACGCGATTTTCCTGCTGCCCTCGAAATCATAATTTCCACCCCGGCCACCATAACTAATTGGCCAGGTTTTTTCTACAAAGTCAGTTGCATAGGCGGCCGTACTCCAATTGTGGCCATCAGCACTCACCTCTGCATCCAC
>NZ_DATMRL010000278.1:0-5221 GCF_035566355.1 Pedobacter sp. | reverse complement strand
CCTTAACAAGGATCAATGCCAAATGTTGTGGAGCAGAGGTTAAAAACATAGCTTTGTCTTCTTATCATTCTTGCTATTTATGCCTTCAGCTACGAAGTCCTTACTCAACCTGTTTCTAACACGAAAGACTGTGATATCGTTCAGTTGAAAACTGCTATTGAATTTTACAGGTCAGTCCGCCTGACGCAAAATCCTTGTTAGCAGAAGTTATTTTATTCCTAATTGATAAAAAATAGTTGCAAGTAATATCAAAATCAGTCTGAAAGATATGGCTCCTAAAATGCAACATAAAATTGTTTTAACGTAATTAATAATTTTTTTCTCTCCAAAAAATTGCCCTATTGACCAAAAAATATAAAAATAACCTGTAAAAACACCGATAATCGCAATTAGTTTAATTTTAAGCAAAAATTCTAATAGAGAAAATACAACTATGATTAACAACGTTTGTCCAAATGAATAACATAATAAAACTGTAATTTCATAGATGTTGTAGTTGTGTTTTCTAAAAAATACTTTTAACCATAATGCTATAAAAAATCCAATAATTAGTGAAGTATAGCCAATATGATTATTTACCCATTCGCTTAATGCTTTCTTTTCTAAATACTGGTCAATATTTCCAATCTTTTGGTTTAATGAGAAAAATTCATATTTAATATGAAAGAAATGGAAAATAACTGTAAATAATGTCGCCGAAAATATTAGAAAAATGATTGGTTTTGTGATTTTACTTCTATCCTCAAATATAAAGCTTCTTACTAATTTACCTGGTCTGATAAAAAGTTGTTTCACAGTAAATAGAAATCCACTTTCAAGATGTAAAAGATGCGTTATTTCGTGAATTATATATGATGAATCAATTCGTTTTAGTTTGTTGCCTTTTTCTAGATTGTCAACTTCTTTCATATTATTCGTCTATCTGCCTTTTGTTTGTTTATAATTTATGCTAACGTTTCGGGGCTTGGCGTGAGTGGCGGAAATTGAAGCGAAAAGTTTCAATTTAGCGACACGGTAAGCAAAAGCAAATTAATTGAATAAATTTAAGAAAAAAAGTCAATTGTATTGGCTTTTTGCGATGACCTCCTCCCTGATATTCAGACTGTCAAAATTGGAGTTTTCGATGTTTTGAACTACAAGTTAACAAATTATTTGGGAGTCAGATCATTAAGGCTGTTATGCGGTCTTTAGTGATTATACTCCCATCTAAAATCCTCAATTTTTTCTCTGGCATCTTCCAGACAAAGGAACCAATTCACCGATAAACACTCATCTCTGAATTACCATTGAAAGATTCAATGTACGGATTATCATTAGGTTTTCCAGGTCTCGAGAAGTCCAGGGTTACCTGGTTCTGGTATGCCCACATATCTACATCTCTGGATATAAATTCACTCCCGTTATCGCACTGAATCTTTTCAGGAAAGCAGCCTTCCACCAGACATGCCCTGGTCAATTCGCCCACAACATCTGACCCTTTGAGTGATTTTTCAACCAGCAACCCATGGCATATTTTACTACAATTATCCACTATAGTTAAGATCCTGAAACGCTCCCCTTTGAATAAGGCATCCTGTACAAAGTCCATGCTCCATACTTTATTTATTGCTTGAGTCTCCAGGCGTTCCAGGCGATGTGCCGCACTTCTACTACGTCTGGGCCATTTGGTACGCAAGTTCAATCCACAGGCTTTATAAATACGATAAAGCCTTTTGTTACTTCAAAACGGGTTTCCAGATTTAGTGCAGTTTTCTTATCAAGATCGGCATAACCATATGCGCTTTTGAAAATCGGACGCCCAGAATCTGCAATAGGCACACAACCATTAAATTGATGCTTCGCATACAGGGTATCAAACAATTGTTTTAGGTGTTCAGACCTGCTTTGCCCATTCGCAAAAAAGCCAAGCAGCATCAGTAGGGTGATCAAAAGATTCCTTTTCAAGTTCACTAAGGTTTAACAATATTTGAAAGTAATATAAAAATTTGTATTAACTACGTTTTATCGGGCTAATAATCAGTGTAGATAAAGTTTAGTAGCCGATTCCGGTTTGCAGAATCGGTTTGTATTTGTACTTTTGCGCCGGAGAGTTGGCAGAGTGGTCGATTGCGGCAGTCTTGAAAACTGTTGAGTGTAATAGCTCCGGGGGTTCGAATCCCTCACTCTCCGCCACTATGGTATCAAAATGAAAAAGCTCATTTTTGATTTATCAAGTTGCCTTCAATAATCACATCCTCACAATCTTCTGTAAACAAGGATATCTCACCTGGAAATTTGTTGCCCGATATTTTCAATCCTTTAACACCTTTTGCTGTAATAAATGGACATTTTATTACACCTCTTGACTCTGTCGGGTTCGTTTTCGCTTCACCAACAAACCTATTGCCCACAATACGTATGTTTTCATGCACCGCACCTTCGCCTTTAATGATTTGAGGGGCAATATCAATGCCGCAGTTAAGGAAAGTATTATTTTTAATTAACAGATCACGAACCGGACCTGATTCCCACCATTTATTGGCATCGTCTTCAATTAAAATACCCGGCATAAGACTATTGATCGTATTACCTTCAATAACAATTTTACCACGCGTGGTGGCAAGTATCCCACGACAGGAGGCCAATTCTATCAGGTTGTTGCTCATTATAATATCGGCATGCCATGAAATGTTATCTACGACATCTCCTTTATTAAACATTGGAGCAGGCCCATCTAAAGTTACAATCCAATTTTTTCGCGTTGTATCACCTGGCATAACTTCTACAGCAGTTACTTTACGGCGTGGGTTGTCATCTATTTCACGTAAAGTAAAATGATTAATAACCGCAATTTCATCGCCAGGAGCACATGGAGCGAATCCATAAGTTTGCTGTTGCATAAAACGTAATTGCAATTTATTTTCTGCCGGTTTTCCTGCTACTCCAATATTTATCCCATGATAATTTACTCCATCATCCCCTGCTCCCGAAATTTTGCAGGAATCTATTAAAATTTTACCGCGGCAATTTGCAAAATGGAACACATCCATACTTGATGGCGAAACACGATTTGTATTTTTGGGAGGTATAACGTTAACTCTCCTAAAAGTAAGATTCTCCGTGAATTGACTAACAAAAGACATATTGGTCATGGCATTAATTTCACAATCATAAAAAGAAATGTTCTTACTGTGTACATTATGAAAACTAAGCAAATCGTGAAGGATATACCGAAAGCCATAGGACTTTCCTTTTTCTAAAACACCATCTTTTTTTGGATAGCTAAGACTTACTTTTCCTTTTCCTAAATCAGTCGCAATGGCGGCATCAAACGGAGACCATCTGTCTAGCCGCTTCGATTTTCTTGTTTTCAAGTCTGCCTCTTGCGCCATCATCCAACCATACCCCAAATCACCTGTCCACGCAAACTTTCCATTTTCAATTTTATAAGTAGATCCATCTGCTACCTGAACTGTTGCCGCATCTGTATTTGCATCTAAAACCATAATTTCAGACACAGATGGACGTTTAAGATCGAACACCAAATGTCCATAAGAAATGTCCTCTGACAAATGATTAATAACTTTAATCATGCGTTCAGGTCCGCTCATCATAATAGTTGTTTTACCTTTTCCCGCAACACCGCCACCACGAATTTGGACATGTACCGCACCTTCTATCAATATACCACAAGGCTTCGGTGTAAATGTAAAGTCTGCAGTGTTAGATACATGCCATACGCGACGTAAGGATTTTGGCGAAGTGAATTCATGCTTCCCAGGAAGAAATTCAACAACAACCGGTTGCTCCAAAGTTCCCTTACCAAATGGCATCAATGTTTGCTCATGGATGCCCGGTGCAATGATAATTTTATCTCCTGGCGCAAATTTTAAAGCATTAACATTAGCAAACGTTTTCCATGCTACTGAAGCTTTTATTCCCTTGTTTTGATCGTTACCTGTTTTAGGGTTAACAAAATAGGTTATATGTCCAGGCGATGGCACACGTATGGACGAGTCGGGATAAGGAGTTTTCGCAATCTCTCTCAACTTTGTCCACACATTTTCAGTTTGACAAGAACCTTGTTGTACCATTAAAAAAGGCACCAATACAATTATTAAACTGAAGCAAATTTTGTTCATCACTTGTCTTATTTCCCTTTGTAAAGCAAGCCAAGGTCTGTTATAATCCAACAAGAAACAACTAGCATCTTGACATTTGCTGATGTTTTCTTTGCAACTGAAATAATAAAAGTTAAGCCTGTAATCTTACGATATACAGGCTTTTTGATTTTAAATGATTCTTAGATTCTATTAGCCCATTCTATAGAAAAATTCATCGGCTACGATTTTTCCATCTTTAACTTCATAAACGCAAATCTCACTCATCGCCATTCTTCCGTGTGCTTTATATGTGGCATCAATGTTCATGACGAAAGAAAAATGATGATCCGCAACGATCGGATCAGAGCACGAAGCACTATGTATCTCTTCAACACTTTCTTCCCATTGCAGGGTTTTCTTTTTGACCGCGTCCTTGCCTTCTGTCAGCTCCATTGGTGAACCTTTTGGTTCTTTACTTACTACATTATCGGCGTAAAGCTCATCAATGGCTTGTTCGTTTTTACCTTCACGGCAAAGCTGTACTAATTTGTCAGCTACTTCCTGAGTATTCATATGATTATATTTAAGTTATGACCTAAGTTATTTAAAATAAACACCTTATTTGTTTAATATGTTTTATGTTTAGGTTAACTTAATCAGCAACTCCCCCCTGCCTTCGCTCCCATAACATCAGCTTCTTTCTCTAATCTTTCATCATCAATCATAGCCACTCTGTCCTTCACTTGCATGCTGGGTATGATATTCATTTGATTAGTATAACGCAACACTTGAAAAAAAACATTTTAACAATAAAAAACAGATAATAAAGCGTTATTTTTCAGTACGAAAATGAGCTATGAAAAAAATAGGATTTTTATCGTTTGGACATTGGGCTAACCATCAGGCCTATAAGACCCGCACAGCGGGCGACACATTGCTTCAATCTATTGATTTGGCGGTCGCAGCCGAAGAAATTGGTTTAGATGGTGCCTATTTTCGCGTGCATCATTTTGCAGCGCAGTTAGCATCTCCATTCCCTTTGCTTTCGGCCATTGGTGCCAAAACAAATAAAATAGAGATTGGAACGGGTGTAATTGATATGCGTTATGAAAACCCTCTGTATATGGTGGAAGATGCCG
>NZ_DATMRL010000277.1:0-24039 GCF_035566355.1 Pedobacter sp. | reverse complement strand
GATTTCCGGTGTTCCATAAATATCAAATTTATCAACAGCTGCCTTTTGGCTTGTCCCTTTTTCGGGATTGATCAGGTACATTTCAAACGTGCTGAATTCATCACCAGGCTGCATGTAATTCTGTGATTTGAGTTCTCCTCTGGTGGTGCCTGGGCTTGAACTCAGGATATAATAGACCTTTTTATCTTCTTTGTAATTGATCTTATACGCGATCAGGGTCTTGCTATCCGGAGACCAGATAAATTCTCCATAAGGTTGTTCCGGGCTGCCATCTCTGGTAAATTGGGTTTCTTGTCCGCTTGCTTTGGAACGGATATAGATATTTCCGTTTTTGGTCATGGCGGTGAATTTCTTATCGGGTGAAACTGAGTCTCGTTGTTCCTGACGTCTCCTCCAGCTTCTTTCTTTGGTTTTTGAAGGTTTTTGAATTTGGTCTGATACCAGCAGCTCGTTCGTTCCGGTATCCCAGGTATACCATTTTTTATCTGCAAGGATGTTGATCTTTTTGTTTCCGGGAGTGATGGAGAGGTTTTCTACCGGAAGTTTACCTGCCTCCGTTTTTTTACCGGTCAGTTTGCTTAAGGCATCAGCAAGGCGCCGGTGATCAAAAACAGAATTTTTTGTTCCGGCAGTAAGGTCTACCAAGAGGTATTCCCAGGTATTTTCGGAAGTGTTAATGCGGTACCAAAAGGATTTTCCATCTGTCGTCCACTGAGGTCTTACAGAAGAACGGAATACTTTTTTGGAGGCTGTGCTGTCCAACAGGGCTGCGTGTTGGTAAGAACGGATCAGTTCCTGGTGGTTTGGCTGGTAAGCTTGCTGTGCATGAAGGCTGATCATGGCACTACAAAGACCGATAAGGAGAAAATATTTCATGGTTCTAAGAGAAGTGTAGGTTTATAATCTAAAGTACAGACTATAGCCATGAAGAGTTCTCAGGAAATTAGCTGATTGTAGCCGTTAATTAACCCAAATTTCCTGTGAAATGCTTTAAACCTGCAAGGAATGGTAATTTGGGATACAGTATTTTCAATACTGTATCCCGGATAATTACCAGAATTTAACGTACAATGCGGTGATCAGTAATAAAGTAAGGATGATCAGCACCATGGTTGAAGGTTTTACTTTGAACATGCTTTTATCGAGTTCAAAAGCTTTAGGGTTTATTTTTGGTCCGCTTAAGCTCACACCAATCATGAGCAGCATGGTGAATGCAAAAGACAAGCCCATGCAAATGTGGAATGGTATTTCAAAACCACCATGACCATTACTGTATGCGGTGTAGAGCCAAGTGTTATTGCCCAATACTGCCGGGGCAAATTCATTAAAGAAAACGGACAATACGAAGCCGGCAATGACACCCACTATGGCCGCAGGGCCGGTGGTTCTTTTCCAGAACATCCCAAGGAAGAACATGGCAAATACCCCCGGGCTGATGAAACCTGTATATTTTTGGATATAGGTAAAACCACCAACACCACCAATCCCAAGAAGGTCGTTCCAGGTAAATAATACGGCCAGGATCAAGCCTACAAAAACAGTTGCTCTCCCAATAAAGACCAGGTTTTTCTGTTCAGACTCTTTTTTGACGTATTTAGAATAGACATCCAGTGTGAAAATAGTGGATATACTGTTTACTTTACCGGCAAGAGAGGCAACAATTGCCGCAGTTAATGCAGCTATAGAGAGTCCTTTCAAGCCTGTTGGCAGGAAGGTAAGAATCGCAGAATAGGCACCATCTTTACCACCGATCAGCTGAGGCAGGTGACCATTTTTGTACAAAACAAAAGCAGCGATACCTGGTAACATCACGATAACAGGCATAAGCAGTTTAAGCAATCCGGCAAACAGAATTCCAGTACGCGCGGTGTGCAGATCTGCACCCAGGGCCCTTTGGGTAATGTATTGGTTGCAGCCCCAGTAATTCAGGTTAATGATCCAGATCCCCGCTGCATAAGACGCAATTCCCGGAAAGGTCAGGTATTTACTGATCTCATTTTGGGAAGAGCCTGCTGTGGGTTTAGGAATGATCATTTTGAAATGGTCTGGCGCCTGTTGCATTAAAACATTAAAGCCTGCAAAGGCGTTACTGCCTACGCCAAATTTTTCTCCAACTACACATAAGGCAATATAGGTTGTAACCAAACCGCCAAATATGAGTACCGCTACCTGGATCACATCGGTATAGGCTACGACTTTCATCCCCCCGAGAGAGATGAATAAGGCAAAGACCGCAAGTCCGATCATGATCAGGTGCAGATAGTTGCCACCGGTAAGTCCATTAATGGCCACTGCACCCAAATACAGGATAGAAGTTAAGTTTACGAAAACATACAGAAACAGCCAGAATACCGCCATAATCAATGCAACCGATTCGTTGTACCTGGTTTTGAGAAATTGTGGCATCGTATAGATTTTATTCTTCAAATAGACGGGTATGAACCATACCGCTACGATGATCAGGGCGATGGCAGCGATCCATTCATAGGCCGCAACTGCAACGCCCAGGAAGAAACCCTCACCACTCATTCCGATGAATTGTTCAGCAGAAATGTTGGAGGCGATCAAAGAGGCACCGATGGCCCACCAGGTTAGGGTTCCTTCTGCAAGGAAAAATGCTTTGGCATCGTGTTCGTTTTTTTTCCTCTTTCTGTAGATGGAGTATCCATAACCAGCTACAATTAAGAAGTAGATGATAAAAACTACGTAATCTGTAGTTGCTAAACTATTGCTCATAAGGTTTATATATATGGTTTGGTTAATTTCCGGTTTTAGTGCGTATGGCTCTGGTAGTAAACCTCGTTCCATTTCAGTTCATTCCGGAACTGATTTAAATTGGTGTGCTCGTCTATGCTTACATATTCAAGGCCTGCGATGTTCGCAAAATCATTTAAATGTTCAGCGGTTAAATTTTGGCTATAGCAGGTATGATGTGCTCCTCCTGCATAAATCCATGCTGCACAACCGGTTTTCATATCGGGCTGTGGCTTCCAGAGTACACGGGCAACTGGTAGTTTTGGAAGTTCGTATTTGGCTTCAACCGGGTCTACTACATTAACCAGCAAGCGGAAACGGTTACCCATATCTACTACTGAAGCATTGAGTGCGGGGCCCGCGGCTGCATCAAAAACCAGGCGTACCGGATCTGCTTTGCCGCCAATACCAAGAGGATGAATTTCGCATCTGATTGGTCCACTGGCTATAGATTCATCTACTTCAAGCATATGTGAGCCCAATACAAAGGAATTTCCTGGTTCAAAATGATAAGTATAGTCTTCCATGAAGGCATTTCCTCCCGCTAAACCACTTCCCATTACTTTCATGGTTCTCACCAGGGCAGCTGTTTTCCAGTCACCTTCACCGGCAAAGCCATAACCGTCGCGCATTAAACGCTGAACTGCTATGCCGGGAAGCTGAAGCATCCCATGCAGATCTTCGAAGGTATCTGTAAAGCCCTTGAATTGACCTGCCTGTAAAAAGTTGCGCAGCCCAATTTCAATTTTAGCTGCTTCGCGCAGAGACTGGTGTTGTGAACCACCTTTAACAAGACTTTCAGCCAGAAGGTATTGGTCTGCATATTCTTTAACCAGGTTGTCAATGTCACTATCCAGGCTTTGGTTAATTACTTGCACAAGATCACCGATGCCATAGGTATTTACGGAGTAGCCAAACTTGATTTCAGCTTCTACTTTATCTCCTTCAGTTACAGCTACATTACGCATGTTGTCGCCAAACCGGGCAAATTTTGCGCCTTGAAGATCATACCAGCCAGCGGCTGCTCTTAACCATGTGTTTAATCCTTCGCGTACCTGAGGGTCTTCCCAATGCCCGGCAATCACTTTTCTATTGATGCGCATTCTGGACATAATGAAACCAAATTCGCGGTCGCCATGTGCACTTTGGTTCAGATTCATAAAATCCATATCCATTGTGCTCCACGGGATATCGCGGTTAAATTGAGTATGTAAATGAACCAGTGGTTTTTGTAGGATCTTTAAGCCGCCGATCCACATCTTTGCAGGTGAAAAGGTATGCATCCAGGCAATAATCCCGATGCAGTTTTTTGTAACATTCGCCTCCTGGCAGATTTTGTAAATTTCTTCTGCGGTTTTAACAGTAGGTTTAAATACGATCTTTACTGGAATTTCGGAAGATTCGTTGAGTGCTTTGGAAATTTGAGCGGAGTGTTCTGCAACACTTCTTAAAGTTTCTTCGCCATACAGGTGCTGGCTGCCAGTAATAAACCAGGCTTCAAATTGTTTTAGGTCAGTTGTCATTATATTTGGTTATTGTCCGTAATAGGAGTTTGCTCCGTGTTTTCTTTCGTAATGTTTTTTGATTAAGGCATCTTTCATCGGCTTTACTTCAGGCAGTACTTGTTCGGTAAGTAAAGCCATTTTTGCCAATTCTTCCAATACTGCACTGTTGTAAACCGCTTTATCGGCTGTTTTACCCCAGGTAAATGGAGCATGGTTACCAACAAGGATCATTTCGGTCTCTTCGTAACTGATCTGTTCTTGTTCCAGGTGCCTGATGATCTGATAGCCAGTTTCGTATTCATAATTGCCTGCGATCTTTTCATTGTCCATTGGCGGTGCGCAGGGGATGGTTGCCGTGGTGTGATCTGCATGGGTGGTTCCATAAAGAGGAATTGCCCTTAACGACTGCGCCCAGGCGGTACCATAGGTTGAGTGTGTGTGCACAATACCACCTATGTTTTTCCAGTTTTTGTACAATACAGCATGGGTGAGGGTGTCGGAGGAGGGCCTGAGCTTGCCTTCAACAATGTTTCCGTCAAAATCTACAATCACCATACTTTCCACACTTAGTTCCTCATAGGGCACTCCACTTGGTTTAATGGCAAAAACACCAGCTTCCCGGTCTGCAGCACTTGCATTACCGAAGGTGAAAAGTACCAGTCCAAGTTTGGGGAGGTCCATATTGGCTTTGTAGGCCAGCTCCTTTATTTTTTGATAGTTACTCATGATAGGGGTTTTGTTCAATGTAATTTCCAAGAGAAAGGTATTGCGGGTAACGTTTTGCATAATAAGCTACATTGTCTGCAATGGGCTGGTATTCGGCATCGAAACCTCTGCCCATACCAACCATAGCTTCTTCTACTGTAGGATAAATCTCTGCAACTACAGCGGCGAACATAGCTGCACCTAATGCGCAAGTATGCTTGAACTGGTGGATTCTGATGGGCATGTTTAATACATCAGCCATCATCTGCATTACAAAAGGTGACTTTTTTGCTACACCACCAATACCTATTAAGCCTTTAACAGGAATACCCTGTTCCACAAAGCGGTTCACGATGTTTTTTGCACCAAAACAAGTGGCCTCTGCAAGTGCTCTGAACAGACGAGGGGCATCGCTTCCCAGATCCAGATTGAGGAGTGCTCCTTTAAGTTCCTGGTTGGCATCAGGCGTTCTTCTCCCGTTAAACCAGTCTACAGCCAGTTCATGATCTGCTTCTTTGGGTAAAAGGGCTGCCAGTCTGCTCAGTTCCGGAATGATCTTTTCTGCTATTTCTTCTTCCAGTGCAGTTGCGGTGGCTGCATCGATAAAAGCAGAATCCTGCAGAAGGTTCTTCAATGGCCAGGATACGATGTTTTTGAACCAGGCATAAGTATCTCCAAAGGCAGATTGTCCGGCTTCCAAACCCACCATTCCAGGGATAACAGAACCATCTACTTGGCCACAAATGCCTTTAACCAGTTTTCCTTGAAGATCCTTTGTTGGGGCCACTAAGATATCGCAGGTAGAGGTCCCCATCACTTTGCTGAGGTAGTAGGGTTCAATTTGACCACCAACAGCACCCATGTGGGCATCAAAAGCACCCACACCTATAACAACATCTGTACTCAAACCCAATTTGTCTGCCCATTCCTCACTGAGATGTCCGGCAGCCTGATCCGACGTAAAAGTTTCCGTGAAGAGTCTTTGCGTAAAACCATCCAATAACGGATCCAAAGTATTGAAAAACTCATTGGGTGGTAAGCCTCCAAATTCTTCGGCCCATAAGGCTTTGTGACCTGCAGAACAACGTCCTCTCTTCATTTCAGAAATGTGTGTTGCTCCGGTGAGCAGAAAAGGGATCCAATCGCAATGCTCTACCCAGGAATAACAGGCAGAACGAACTTTTTCATCCACCCGCAATACATGGAGTAGTTTGGCCCAAAACCATTCTGAGGAATAAATACCGCCACAATAACTGAGATAATTGATCTCAAATTTCGTGGCATGTGCGTTGATTTGTGCGGCCTCTTTAACTGAAGTGTGGTCTTTCCACAACACAAACATAGCATTGGGATTTTCCTCGAATTCAGGAAGGAGGGCCAGAGGTACGCCTTGCTCATTTACTGCAACAGGTGTAGAGCCAGTGGTATCTACAGCAATGGCTTTTACATCTTGCGGATGTACAGTCGCTTTGGCTTGCTCAAGGCATTCCCTGATGGTTAATGTAAGCCCTTCGATATAATCAAGCGGATGTTGCCTGAACTGGTTCGAGCCGGGATTACAATAGAGTCCTTTCTGCCATCGGGGATAATTAAAAACGGATGAAGAAATCTCTTCACCATTAGAGGTGTTGACCAGGACAGACCGGACTGAATCTGAACCATAATCTACTCCAATAACATATTGATCTTTTTTCATAAAACAAATAAACGTCTAATTAACGTTTATTTGTTTACTAAAAGAAATTTTTTGAGATTTTTCTTTAAAGCCTGTGGCTGAAGGCTTAACTCGAAGGGGCGGGGATAAAGCTCAGGAAGTTCGGAAAATTGGTTTTATACCTTTTTTTGTCGAGTTTAAAATAGAAGGCTCCTTTTTTTGAATTGGATTTATCTTTTTCAGAAAGTTTGATCAATAATCCTGCTGCCGTAAGTTTCCTGATGAAATTCCTGTTGTCGATCTGGATATCATAGATGTCTTCGTACAAACTTTGCAGTTGAGGAATGGTGAATTTTTTTGGTAGCAGTTCAAAGAGCAGTGGATTATGTGCTGCCTTGTTCCGGATGGAATGCTTTGCCGTTTCGACCATTTCATCATGGTCAAAAATAAGTTTAGGTTTGTCTTTTAAAGGAAACCATTCAGCATGATAGCGGTCGCTGAGCTGTTGTTTATAATTGTTGATGTCGATCAGGGCAAAATAGGCTACCGAAACGGTGCGTTCTACCGGGTCTCTGGAAGGGTCGCCAAAAGCGTGGAGCTGTTCGAGGTATACGCCATCAAGTCCTGTTAAGGTGGTGAGGATATTTTTTGCAGCCTGGTCAAGGCTTTCTCCTGCCTTAACAAAACCGCCCATAAGGCTCCACTTATCTTTTTCGGGTTCAAAGCCTCTTTTGATTAAAAGAATTTTTAGTTTTTCGCCGTCAAAGCCAAAGATGATACAGTCAACTGCAATTGCAATCTTATCTTGTTCTGAATATGTTGTCATTGTGTTCGTTACTTACCGCTGGTATTATTTAAAGATTAATGTAACTATTAATTCTCAAATTTATAATAAAATATTAATTGTTAATTCGACGTTTAATTATTTTTTTTTACATTGCCTTCCGTTTAACCAATATTAATCAATTATGAACAGGAATATCAAATTAATGTTTTTGATGGCTGGTACTGCCGCAATTTTGAGCAGTTGCCATCAACCAAATGCATCTTCTTCAAATGGTGCAGATTCCACTTTGGTGGTTGCCGGGACTGCTCTGCCCAAGGCAGGAGCTTTTAAGAAAACAGTTGATGGAAAAGAAGTACAGTTGTATTTCCTGAAAAATAAGATAGGCAGTGAAGCCGCTATAACTAATTTTGGAGGTCGGTTGGTGTCTTTATTGGTTAAGAATGATAAGGGAGAATTGGTAGATGTTGTATTGGGACATGATCAGCTGGAGGGTTATCAGAAAAAGCAGGAATTCTTCTTTGGAGCCCTGGTTGGAAGGTATGCCAACAGGATTGCTGCCGGAAAATTTAACCTGGACGGGAAAACGTATCAGCTACAGCTCAATGATGGTAAAAATACTTTACATGGTGGTTTTGATGGATATTACAAACAGGTTTGGGACGCAAAACAAACAGATGATCATACACTTGAACTGAATTATTTGTCTAAAGACGGAGAAGCTGGTTATCCTGGAAATCTCCGGGTTAAAGTGGTCTATGAACTGACTGAAAATAATGAATTAAAGATCAGCTATCAGGCCACTACAGATAAGGCTACTGTACTTAACCTGACCAATCATGCTTATTTTAACTTGAATGGTGCAGGTGATTCTACCATTACAGATCACCTATTAACCATCAATGCCGATGAAATTACACCTGTAGATGAGACCTTGATCCCAACCGGGAAATTGGAAAAAGTGGAAGGAACGCCATTTGACTTTACGAAACCAACACTAATTGGAGCGCGTATCAACGATAGCAATGAACAGCTAAAAAGAGGGAAAGGTTATGACCATAATTTTGTGCTGAAGCCATCGAAAGATATTCGTTTAGCAGCAACCCTGCACAGTACCAAAACAGGGATCTATATGGATGTACTGACCGGAGAACCTGGCCTGCAATTTTACAGTGGTAACTTTTTGACCGGGAAGGAAACCGATGGAAAAGGAAATAAAAGTTACGGATACCGCTCTGCACTGTGCCTGGAAACCCAGCACTTTCCGGATTCACCCAATCAGCCTTCTTTCCCTTCTACAGTGTTGAAACCGGGACAGGAATATAAAACCACAACAATTTATAAGTTTTATACAGATAAAAAATAATTACAGAGGAGATCCCTGACCATGTCAGGATCTCCTTTTGTTTTTTTTTAACAGCTCTTTGATGAAATAGTTAATATCGGACTGGTTTTGATTAAAATCCTTAAAGATCGAGGTTTGAGGAATGTTTAGGTTTGATAGGAACAACAAACTAAAACTATGTTTTTCTTAAACCGGGCCAAGGGCCTCATCTTTTGTCTGCTGATGGGTTTGAACCTGTACGGACAATCTAAAAAGCATACGGACCCGGCAGCCGGGAACCCGCTGCTACCTGGATACTTTGCGGATCCAACGGTAAAGAAATTCGGTGACACTTATTACATTTATGCGACGACAGATGGAAATGGAGGCGGTTTTGGGCCTTCACAGGTTTGGAGTTCCAAAGATTTTGTAAACTGGAGTTTGCAGGACATGAACTGGCCCACTACGCATCATTATTGGGCTCCAGATGTTACGCAAGCCAGAGATGGGTTTTACTACATGTATTATTGCCAGCCTGTAGAAATTTTTGGAGCACGTTCTTCGAGTCCCACCGGCCCCTGGACAGCTTTATTACCTGATGGAGTACCAGTGGTGAAGAATTTTCTTGTACCAGATGTTATTACACTGGATGGACAGACTTTCAAAGATGACGATGGAAAGATGTATATGTTCTGGGGGACATGGGGGATTTACCCCAATCATGGTTGCGGGGTCGGTTTGCTGAATCCGGATATGAAGTCGTTTGCTAAACTTGATAAAATTCCAAATACAGTGGCTAAAGATTTTTTTGAAGCCCCCTTTATGTTTAAGAGAAACGGGATTTATTACCTGACCTATTCTTCCGGACGTTGTGAGGACGACACCTACAAAGTCCAATATGCGATCAGCAGAACTGGACCGATGGGACCTTTTGAATATGGCAAGAACAATCCGATCCTGAGTACCAGTGCTGATGGTACGGTTCATGGCCCCGGGCATCAATCTGTACTTCAGGAAGGCAATGATTTCTATATGATTTACCACCGGCACAACAACCCGCATTCCGGAGGAGGTTATCACCGACAGGTAGCTGCGGATAAAATGGTTTTTGATGCAGAGGGCAATATAGAGAAGATCATACCGACACATTCGGGGATAGGTTATCTGGCCAAAAACAGCAATCCTGTGTCAAATCTTGCCCTGGAGGTTAAGGTATCTGCCTCGTCCTTCTATAGTGAAGATTTTAAACCCGAATTTGCATTAGATGACAACAACGGAACCTTATGGAAACCAAGAAACAATACCAGCGAAGCCTGGTTGAAGATGGATCTTAGGGAGCTGAAAACCATTAAGAATATACAAACACAGTTCGAATACGCAACCTGGTATTATCAATACCTGATCGAGTATTCAACAGATGGATTGAACTGGGCTGTCTTTGCTGACAGAAGCAAAAACACCATCCATGGCAGTCCAATGATCGACCGGGGGGATGTAAAAGCACGGTATCTGAGGTTAAGTATTTTGAATACAGAATATCCCGGGTTAAATAAAGCGGTTTGGAATTTCAAGGTTTTTGCAGAGGATAAATACCACCCTGAAAGCCATATTGTAGCTAAAGACCCATCTAAAACTCCGGATTTTAAGTCTAAAGGTTTGCTGGTAGACCTGGATGCGAATGCTTTTGACCTTGGTGCTGTAGTATCAAAGTGGCCTAACTTGGGTAAGCTGGGCGGATCGTTCTTGAATGGGACTGCTCAACTACCTACAGTTGATATTGTTGCCGGTAAAAAAGCAGTGATTTTTGATCAGGGCTGTTATCTGGAGGCTGATTTTAAGACACCCGGATCTTTAAGCGGTAACAGCAGTTTTTCTGTGGCAGCTTGGGTGTATAACCCGGTTGTTGAAGATGAAGAACCGATCCTGTCCTGGACAGCGAGAGGGAAAGTGGATATGACCAATGGAACTCTGGGCTATGGACACAATAAAAACTGGGGGGCTGCGGCCCATTGGGGTTGGGCAGATATGGCCTACAAAACCTTACCCGCTGCGGGAAAATGGCATCATATTGTACTGGTGTTTGATGGCACAACAGAAAGACTGTATGTGGATGGTCTGATCGATCGTGAAGAACTAAAAATGCTTTTTATTGCCAATTTAAGGAATTTTCGCTTAGGTACTACAGCTGATAAAAATGCTTTTTTTTCCGGTGCACTGGCGTCATTGAAGATATATGATGTGCCTTTGTCATTGGAAGAAATACAGAAAATGGTTAAAGAAGAGCCTTATTCTGATGCGGCTATTTATCTTTCTCCCGGAAAATTGAATTATGGAAATCTAAAGGAATGGAAGAATGAAGGATACCTGGGTGGAAGTTTTTTTAGCACTGAAGTTTCACCGATAGTACAGGATATTCAGGGTAGGATGGCAATTGATCTTGGCAAGAAGGGGGCTCTGGAATTTAAGGCCAGCTTTCCGGTGCAGCTTGAGGAGAATGCCTCATGGATTGTTCTGGCCAAAGGAAAATGTTTTAAGGATGAGAATTGGCATCATGTTGTACAGGTTGTTCAACAAAAGCAGCATCAGAATTATATAGACGGTGTTTTGCGAACAGATGTTAATTTTGATCTCTTATCGGTAAAAAATGATACCCTTTTTATAGGATTAGATAAAGGAAAGAATATACCCGATGCAATCGCTTCTTTGACAGTTTTAAACCGGGCGATTGAAGCAGCAGAGGTGAAAAATTTTTATCAAAAATGGAACAGCACTGTAGCTACAGCAAGCTCTGGTGCGGTTTTTTCGGTATTACCCAAAGCATTAAGCCCTCATATGGTGACTATGCGTGCTGGAACAGCAGATCTCCCTGGCCAGCGTAAGACGTATTATTTTTATGATACTAAAGGGAGGAACAGTGGCTGGACAAGCGAACCTGATTATACTTTTTATGACCTGGATGCTGATCAGGCTTATACATTTATGCTGAAGATAAGAGATAATTATGGAAATGTGACAGCTGCCTCGGCAAAGGTTGAGGTGAAGACAGATGTGAAGCAGTTCCATATTTTTGAGGAGGCTTTTAGCCGTACTGTGGATTATCGTTCAGAAAAAGGTTTGTGGGATGGTTTCTTAGGAAAGGCAGATACACTGAAAAGTAGTGCGGGTGTTTTAACCTTATCTTCGAGCGGGACAAAATGGGATGGGGCTGAGCCAAAAGGCCCTTTTCTGTACAAAAATGTAAGTGGAGATTTTATAGTGGAAGCAGAAGTGAAAGACGTGAGTGGTCTTGCGGAAAAGAAAGCAAATGGGGCTAATGACGTGGGACTAATGGTATGTACTTCGGATACCTCATTTCAATTGATTCAGAATAGTGTTTTTCCGGGCTGGGGCATGGGTAATATGGTTACCAGTCTGGACAGAAATGGCCGGCTTCAAAACAGTAATGCTGCTGGTTGGGATTTTTACAGGCACCTGCAAATAGAGCGTAAGGGAAATTGGTTTAGCTTGAGAGGAAGTACAGATGGGCGCCATTGGAAAGAGTTGCCGGGTAGCCCGGTGCTGCGGAAGGATATGGATCAGCAAGTGCTTCGGGTAGGTTTGTTTCAGTGTACCTATGGGCCTCAAAGTGGCTATGGTAAATTTGGACATTTTAAGTTTATTAAGCTTAAAGAATAATTAACTTGTTGGAGGTGATTTTTTTCGAAAAACCCTTGTACTCTACTTCAAGGCTAACGATATCAGGTGCGCGAAGAGCGCACAGATCTCTGAGGCCTTTCCGCAGAGTACAAAGGTTTTTCGTTGCAAATTGCAGAGGAGGGAGCAAACCAGAGTAGCTGTTTGTTTCTATTTCAACCGGCTGTTCATTTCTTTCATGATCATTGATGCCAGATTTTTCATGATTTGGACCTGGTGCTCACTAAAGGTTCTTGTTTTTTTATCTGTAATGGAGAGGGTACCTATAATTAATCCAGAAGGTTCGATTAAGGGAACACTGGCATAAAATTTCAAGCCATATTCTCCCGCAATAATAGAAGTGCTGAGTAAACATTTTTCCTTTTCGCCGTAATTCAATATCATCGGTTCAGAATTTAAAATGGCCATGGTACAAAGGCTTTTTTCTCTGGGAATGGAAAAAATTCCATCTGCACCTACTGTGGCTTTGAAGAAAACTTCGTGCAGATCTACAAGAGAGATCAATGCCATTGGAACTTCAAATATTTCAGCTGTGTGTTGAACAATATGATCAAAAAATGGATCTGCAGAAGTGGTGATGAGTTTATAAGGTTGCAGCGCGGCTATTCTTTGTATCTCATTGGCGCTGTGTAGGTCTGTGGTGGATGGATTGGTCATTGTTTTCTTTTTAACGATACGCTTTTTTAAACAAGGGACTAAAAGTAGAGAATTTGGAACTGTATGTAGATAATTTACCCGGCTTTCTTTTTTTTTATGAATATTTAGAGGTAATTAAGCATCTGCACATTGGAGCTTAACAGAAAATATTGAACACCCTATATGATAAGGAACCTGAAATTAGTCATTCAAGCTTACCTGCTCTCAGGAACGTTGTTCGCAGCAAATGCACAAACATCCTGGAAAACGGTAAAGCAGGAACTGGTTTTCGACCAGCCGCCATTTAAGCAATGTCATGCATCGACAATTGTCGAAAATAAAAAAGGAGAACTTTTACTTTCTTTTTTTGGCGGTTCTGGAGAAGGGAAGAAAGATGTATGCATTTGGCTCATGCAGCTTGATAAAAAGAACGCAAAAGCCCGTATAGTTGCAGATGGAATAGTGAATGATACGCTTCGTTTTCCATCATGGAATCCGGTACTTTTTCAGTCTGTTCAGGGCAAGTTGTTTTTGTTTTACAAGGTTGGACCCAATCCACGTGAATGGTGGGGAATGGTTAAAACTTCCGATGACGGTGGTAAAACCTGGTCTTCATCCAGACGTCTTCCTGATGGAATTTTAGGTCCAATAAAGAATAAACCTGTGCAGCTGGCCGATGGAACAATTCTCTCTCCCTCCAGTATAGAGGAGAAAAATGAACGCTGGAAGGTACATCTGGAAAAATCAACAGATATGGGGAAAACCTGGCAGTTTATTTCAGTGGATACGCTTGGTTTCGATGTGATCCAGCCTAGTATTTTATTCTACAAAGATCGGCGTTTACAGATTTTGTGCCGAAGTAAACAGGGAAATGTTATTCAGGCCTGGTCTTCAGATAACGGAAACAGCTGGGGCAAACTGTCTAAAACAGAGCTTTTAAATCCAAATTCAGGTACAGATGCGGTAACGCTCAAAAATGGTACACAATTAATTGTCTATAATCCTGATGTGCCTGGAAAAGACTGGTTTAACGGAAGGGGGAAATTACGTGTAGCCGCTTCAAAAGATGGCTTATCCTGGAGTGATATTGCTGTTTTAGAAAATGGAGATAAAGAGGAGTATAGTTATCCTGCTATTATACAAACCAAAGATGGCTTTGTTCATATTACCTATACCTATGACAGGAAAAATATTAAGCATGTAGTTTTAAAAGAGAATGAATAACTTCTTTATTTTAATATCGGATTAAACCATTTTGATTTTAAAACATCAAAGTGTAAAACCGGAGATTATGAAAGTTAAAATTTTAGGACGCTCCTTAATGATGTTGCTCCTGGCAACAAGGACTATGGCTTTTGCGCAGGAAAGTAAGGTTACAAAAACTCACCAACATCTTCACAAAGTTAATTCGCGTTCTGAAATCCATGACAGTCAGATTCAAAGAAATAAGAAAAGGAAAGGAATCGGGAGTATACAAGCCTATAACCTGCACCGGCAATATCGAAGCACTACCCTTAATGAAGAAAAATACCAGATGGCTAAACATCAGGTGCGGGTTAGTAAAGGAGTACAAAAACATTCTTCTTTGCCTTGAGAAATAAGTTTCGAAGAGTTAATGATTAACGGTTCAGCAATCTTATTTATTTGAAATATTCGTCGTCCTCATCATCCTCTTCATCGTCTATCAATTCATTGTCACCAATTTCGAAGTAATTGTCTTCATGATCTTCATCCGGGTCGCCACTTCCTAAATCATCTTCATCCAAGTCATCTTCATCGTCCAAATCTTCGTCAGGACCAGTAATATTAGATTGTGGATTCCATTTGTAGGCGTCCTTGTCGTAGTTCGTTCCCTGAGTTTTCATAATTACCGAGATTAAGGGTTTTTATCGTAAACAATTGATTCCGTTAAAAAGTTTGACGAAGCAAATTTTGATCGAGTACGCTGTAACTCATGATCGATGATGTTTGCTTCAGTTTTCCTGTGCAAAAAGGCAAAATATGAGCCAATGGAATAGTCTTTTTTTTGCCATAAATTCAATTAAACTTAATTTTTCTGCTGGCTAAGGCCATCTTTGCGGTGGTTAGAAATCAACAGAACAATTAAATGATAAACAGATTAGCTAAAATACTCTTCTCAACCCGCACAATGGGTGCAATGTTATTGCTTTATGCTTTTTCCATGGCCATGGCCACATTTGTAGAAAATGACTACGGAACAGCTGTAGCTAAAGCACTTATTTATAACTGCTGGTGGTTTGAATTGATTATGCTGATCCTGGTGCTGAACTTTATCGGGAACATCAAGAGGTACCAGCTTACCCAGCGGAAAAAATGGCCTTTACTGGTTTTCCACCTGGCGTTTATTATCATTTTTATAGGAGGTTACATTACCCGGTATATTAGTTTTGAAGGATCAATGCATATCCGGCAGGGTGAAACGAGTAACTCTGTGGTTTCTGATGCTACCTTTTTTAAGGTACAAATTGGTAAGGATGATCAGGCATTGGCCTATGATGACGTTCCTGCAATTTTAATCTCCAATCACGTACCTACCTATTTAAAACCATTTAAAAAAACATTTACCTCAGAATATGACTACCAGGGACAGCGGGTAAAGATGAAAATCGTTGATTTTTATGCAAGGGCGCAGGATTCCTTGGTTCGGGAAGCCTCAGGTAAACCAACGCTCCATCTGGTGGTACTGGAAAATGGTAAAAGAGCCAATAAATATATCCCTTCAGGAACAGTTCAGTTGTTGCAGAATATGTTGGTGAGTTATAATAAGGAAACCCCTGGTGCCATTAACCTGACCGATGCTAACGGAGAACTTCAAATCTCTTCGCCGTATGAAGGTAATTATATGATCATGGCTACGCAAGAGCGAAAAACGGTAACTGCAGACAACGTTGCCCAAGCTTTTCATCTTAGAAGTCTGTATACCTATGGAGGCCTGGCCTTTGTTATTCCAGAAGGACCTGTAAATGGACATATCATGTATTATGAAGGTGATAAAAGGACCCATGAACATGATCTGGACCTTGTTAAGGTGGAGGTACGGACACCAACGGCTGTAGATACCGTTTCATTTTATGGTGGAAGAGGAATGACCAATTTCCAGCATCAAAGTGAAATAGGAGGATTGAGGATTTCTCTGGCTTACGGTTCAAAGATCTACCAGACACCTTTTTCTCTTAAGCTGGTGCATTTTAAAATGGAAAAATATCCTGGAAGTAATAGCCCCGCTGCATATTCATCAGATGTGATGGTACAAGACGCTGCAGGTGAAAGACCTTATAAAATATTTATGAACCATGTATTGGATCACTCTGGTTATAGGTTCTTCCAGTCCAGCTTCGACGAAGATGAGCAAGGGACCGTACTTTCGGTAAACCACGATGAATGGGGAACTAATGTGACCTATATTGGGTATACCTTGCTTTTCCTGGGAATGTTTGTAACCTTATTCTGGAAGGGAACGCATTTCTCCAAACTGAATGAGCAGTTGAGGAGTCTTTCCAAATCGAAAGCCCTGTTGCTGTTGTTTTTCTTCCTGCCATTGGGTAGTGCTTTCAGTCAGGAAATTGATATGCATGGTACGGATGGAACCAAACATGACCATAGCCATGAGATGCATGATCATAGCCATGACGTTAATGCCGTTCAAGGTGGGCTACCGGCTAAAAATGCAGATGCAAAACAATTTGCCTCGTCTGTTAAAATAGACCAGCAACATGCCGACAGATTTGGTTATCTTCTGGTGCAAAATATAGACGGACGCATTGAACCCGTCAATACTATGGCCCTGGAAATTCTGAGAAAGCTGTTCCATAAAGACCGTTTTTATTCTTTAAATGCGAATCAATTTTTTCTTTCAGCTTCGACTACACCAGGTAACTGGATAAATGTCCCATTGATAAAAGTACGCAGTAAAGGAGGCCCGGATTTGCTAAAAGCGGTCCATGCAGACGCCGAAGGCTATGCTTCTATGGTCAATCTGATCCGGCTTAAGCCAGACGGTACGCCTGAATTTATTTTAATGGATGATTATTTAAAGGCCTTTTCTAAAAAAGCGGCCGATCAGAATAGTTATGACAAAGATCTTATCGAACTTAACGACCAGTTACAGGCTATGGGGCAATTGGTTTCCGGTCAATATTTACGGGTTGCTCCGGTGATTGGTGATGCCAACCATACCTGGAAGGCTTTGACAGTTGGAGAGCCAGACAGCACTGCGACACTGGCTGCAGTTACCCGCTATTTTAAGGCCGTAAATCAAGGCGAATTATCGGGTAACTGGGCTGCTGCAGATTTTGAACTGAACGGTTTAAAAGCAACGCAACAGAAATACGGTAAAGAGGTGGTGCCGTCTGAAGCTAAAATAAAATGGGAGGTAAGCTACAACTCCTGGAATATATTCCTGAATTTAATGATCACTTATGCACTTCTTGGTACATTAATTCTTGCACTGGCTTTCCTGAAATTATTTAAGAGTTCTAAAACGCTGGATCGTGTGGTAACTGGTGTACTGCTTTTGATTGCCATTGCGGCTACTTTACAAGGGATAGGGTTAGGCGTGCGCTGGTATATCTCCGGACATGAACCATGGAGTAATGGTTACGAAGCTGTATTGTTTATCAGCTGGATCGGTGTTTTAGCTGGCTTGTTTATGTACAGGAACAGCAATGCTTTTATCCCTGCAGCAGGGTGTCTGATTGCGGTTATTTTGATGGGCTTTGCACATGGAGGATCACAGATGAACCCTCAAATTACCCCCTTGGTTCCTGTTTTAAAATCTTACTGGCTGATGATACATGTGGCCATTATTACTTCCAGCTATGGCTTTTTTGGTCTGAGTGCGTTGATCGGTACAGTGGTTCTTGTACTTTATATTATTGATAATAAAAAGATTAATGCAAAAGTAAAAAGCTCTGTAATGGAATTGACCATTGTAAATGAGTTGTCTTTAACCGTAGGAATATTCTTATTGACTGTAGGGACATTTCTGGGCGGCATATGGGCAAATGAAAGCTGGGGGCGTTACTGGAGCTGGGATCCTAAAGAAACCTGGGCTTTTATTTCCGTGATTGTTTATGCTTTTATATTACATGTCCGCCTGATTCCCGGTTTAAGGAGTAAATACTTATTTAATTTATTGTCATTAGTTGGTTTCTCGACTATTATCATGACCTATTTTGGCGTGAATTATTATCTCACCGGGCTACATTCCTATGCTAAAGGTGATCCAGTACCCGTGCCTTCATGGGTATATCTTACCGTTGCAATGGTTTTTGTACTTGCTGTAGTTTCTTATAAGCGTTATCAAAGAAAACTTTAAGTTTAAAAAGGCCCACCGGGCCTTTTTTTATACAGAAATAATAGGTAAGCGGATGGAAAATTTACTACCCACTTCTGGTGTGCTTTCTACTTCAATATCTCCGTTGGCCGCATGTACAATTTTTCTGGCAAGAAAGAGTCCAATTCCTGAACCTTCCACATCTTGATGTACCCGGCCATAGATGTTAAAGATCTTTTCGTGCTGGTCTTTAGGGATTCCCCTTCCATTATCCTGTACAGAAATGATGATCTCATTCTCATATACCCGGCTGGAAACAAAAATTACAGGAGTTAAGTTTTTTGCAAACTTAATAGAGTTAGACATCAGGTTATATAGAATACTCCTTAGGTTCTTTTTAGAGAAATAAATAAACTTAGTTTGCAAGTCAACAACAATCAAAGCTCCTGATTTTTTTATGCGGTCTGCAAGGCTCCATTCGATGTTCATAATCAAACCGGCGATATCAATTTTTTCCATCGGAAGTGTATCATTTTCCAATTTGGCAATGATAGCAATATCGCCTACCAGGGTACGGAAAGTAGAAATAGAGGTGTTTACAATGGCTAGTAATTCTTTTTGCCCCGAATCAGTAAGTTCCTGGTTCATGAGCATAATACTGGTCTCTATATTAGCTAATGGCGCAAGCAGATCATGAGATGCTGTATGTACGAAATTATCCAGGTCTGCGTTTATGCGAAGTAGGCATTTATTTTTTTTGTCCAGTTCCAGTTGGATTTTCTTCAACTCGGTAACATCATTAAATGTAATTATCGCTCCGTTTCTCTGAAGGGTGATTTGCTGGATATAGGGCATAGTCTGAATATGGTACCATTTTCCATCACTGGATTGTATTTCTCTATATATGACATCCCCATTTACAATCACATTCTTTACATCATTAAGGATGTCTTCCAGCTTGAAGTGAGTGCTAAGGCAGGTAAGTGGTTTTCCGAGATCCGATTCCTGGAGATTCAGGTTGGTTATCGTACCTGGAGAAAAACGCATAAGCTGGAGATCATTGTTGATGAAGATCTGGCCGTTGATATTGCTTCGGAAGTAGTTGTTTAAGTCATCATTAATCTCCAGTAATTCCTTGTTTTTGAGTTTGTAATCGGAGTTAATGGCGTCGAGCTCCTCATTTACAGACTGCATCTCTTCATTGGTACTTTGCATCTCTTCGTTAGCGGAGAGCAGCTCTTCGTTAAACGACTGCAAATTTTCATTGTTTGCATCCAGTTGAAAATAAGCTGTTTGCAATTTTTCTTTTAGTTCTTTGATTTCTTCTTCCATATTGAGGATATATTCCTGCTGATGAATTTGATGGTCAAAGACAAGATCTGAAGAATCAGGAGATAAGGATTCTGGATACTGTTCAGTAAAAGTGACAATAAGAAGTCTTTCTGCGCCCCTTTTTATAGAAAGCGGACTTACGGAAAGATTTATAGTGAGGTTAGAAGATATACTTTTGACCTGTATGCTTTTAAGTACCGCTTTCTTATTTGTTGTCAATGCAGTTTTACGAAGAATGTTAAAAGCTATAGCTATTGGCTTAGGCATTAACTCCAATAAATCTGAATTAAAACTCTTTTGCAATAAGTATTTTGAAGTATCCCCGTACGATTTCAGAACCTGACCCTCTTCGTCGGTGCAAACGACAAGATAGTTGATTTCACCTGCCAGGGCAGTATGCATGGCCTTATCTATCGCATTGCTGCTAATTTTTAAATCTTCTGAAGGATAGGGTACAGGCCTTCGTTTTACATCTGGCCGCTCTGGTAAGAGAAAATTGTCAAAGCGTGATTCTTTTTTGGTTTCCAGGTTCTTGTAAATTTTCCATATTTTATTTTCAACATGGAGACTATGGAGGATGGGTGCTGGATTTTCACTCGAACCAAGAAATAGAAAACCGTCTTTCTTCAACCCGAACTGAAGCATGGTAAATATTTTTTTTTGCAGAGAAGGGTTTAAATAGATCAGCAGATTGCGACAACTGATCAAATGCATATTACAATACGGTGGATTTTTAACTAAATCATGCAATGCAAAGATCACCATTTTGCGTAAAGCCGGTTTAATCTTGTAATGTTCTTCATCTTTAATGAAGTAACGTTCCAGACGTTCGGCAGAAACCGTTGAGCCAATTACCGATGCTTTATAAATTCCCTTCGAAGCATGTGAAAGGGCATGATTGTCTATATCTGTAGCAAATAGCTTAACAGAAATCCGCTTGCCTTGTTGTTCCAATATTTCCGCAATCAAAATGGCCAGGGAATAAACTTCTTCACCTGTCGCGCATCCGGCCACCCACATTTTAAGTTCTTCTTCGGGCTGTAGGTTACTAATAATCTCTGGAAGAACAGTAGTCTGGAGATATTCAAAAGCTTCAGGATCCCGGAAGAATGCCGTTACACTGATCATAAATTCTTTGCAGAGGTCCTTTATCTCATCTGGATTTACTTTCAAAAATTCTAAATAGGCAGAGAGCGTTTTGAGATGATGTTTAGCCGCTTTTCTTTGCGTTCTTCTTATTATAGTCGAGGGTTTATATCCCGAAAAATCCAGAGGAGACTGTTGTTGGATAAGGTCAATGATCGCCAGGATGTTTTCCTCATCCGTATTTGTTTGCTCAGGTTCCTGTGCTTTCATGACAAAAAATTGGAGCCCTTAAAACCATTATTAAGAACAGTGACTATCAAAGATAAGATAAATCAGGTCATTTGTGTATTTCTTTGTTAACCGGAATGATTCAATATTTAACTTGGGTCAGATCAAATGGGGATAGAGAGTAGAGGGATATTCAGCCCCGAAGCCATGATCCTGGTTTTACTTCGGTGTACAATGGAAGACCAGAAACCATATTTTTTGGGTACCATAATCAGCAGATCTGCCTTAAAATCTTTAATCTCTTTTTCAATTTCTTTGATCACTTCATTTGATCTGACATTCTTATAGTAATAAGTGATGCCTTCCAGTCCTTCATTGATGGCATTAACAGCAGTAGAAACGTGTGTTTCTGTTTTCAGTTTTTCTACTTTATCGTTTACATTAAAAATTTCCACTTCCGACTGACTTAGGCTGGTCGCCACCTCTTTTACGCGAGCCAGTACATGTTCGGAAACGCCATGAAACACATCGCAGGCAAAGAGAATTTTTCTCGTGCCTTCAAATTTGGCATGCAATGGCACGGCAAGGACCGGAAAATTCAGCTTTTTAATTGCTGAAGTAGTGGTATTGCCCCATAGGTCTTGTTCCAGCGTTTTTGCTGTCATACCCAGTACAACCAGTTCTGCATTGTATTTTGTGATCAGGCTGCTTAGTCCTTCTTCCAAAAAAGGAAAGGAAGATTCATGGCTAACCTCTATCTCATAGGTGTAAAAAATAGAAAGTGCCCGCTCAATCAGTCGGATTTCGTTCTCGATCATGAGCCGCTGAATACTTGCGCCAGGTAACAGGGTGTTGGCGGCATGGAATGGAATCGTAAAAGAATTGAATAATACCAGTCTGGCATTATTTTGTTTGGCTGCGGCTGCAGCATATTCTACGGCGTTTTCGGCTACTTCAGAAAAGTCTGTTGCTACAATGATGGTTTTCATGGACTGCGCCTGTTGGTGATTCGTAAATTTAAAGAAATACGATTTAAGAATACCTTGCAATCATGAACTGGTGTTGTTTTTTTTACAATAAAACAACACCAGCATTTTAGCTGAAATTTAGTTCAAAACAGCTTTTAAATGCTCGGCCATGACGGCAAATACTTCATTCCAAATTTCTGCATTTGGATAAGCAAAGCCAATTCTAATACCATCAACAATATCTGTAGGTTTTAGGAAAGGATTTTTTTCTTGTTTAAATATGCCGAGCTTCCTTAAAGCAGGTATACTGCTCATCATAGATTGTGGTTTATTTAGAGTTATCCAAATAACCAATCCATTGGCTGGCAGGTGAATCGTTCCAAAGTTTGAAAGATGTTGATTAAAAAGCACTTGTATCTTTTTTGCTTGTTCTTTGTATTGGGCAAGAGAATCTTGCATACGTTGCGCATATTCCCCGTAACGTGGAACTTTCGCTGCATAAATAATCCAGTCCAGGTCATCACGTTCTGGCCTGTCTTCATTGATGAAGGAAGAATAATGATTGAAATCGAGTTCCTGAGTTTCTGGAGTATCTTCTCCGAGCATTAAATAAGTCATAGCATTAGGTTTTAACACTATGGATAAATCAAAACCTATACCTAATATAAAGCCGGTGCCATAAGCACCGGCTTTGATGACGGTTTGAATTATTTAACTCTCCAGTAAACTTGCTGCCTGGCTGTCTAAGAACCAGGTCAGGCTTCCGTCAGTGGGTTGAATCAATTGAGAAGGGTATAAGAACGGATTCCTATCCTTTGGTTGAATTACATGTTTTGCAGCATTGGCTTTGCTCTCACCGAAAACAAGGAAAGCTACATTTTTAGCCTTATTGATCAGTGGTGCGGTGAAACTGATTCTGAATGTAGAAAGTTTTTCTACATACACAGAATCAACCGATACGCTCGTGTTTTTCAGAATTTCTGTCTCCGGAAAAAGAGAAGCTGTATGGGCATCATCACCCATGCCCAGCAGGATCAGATCAAATGAAAGTGCTGCACCATCAAAGTGTTTGGTAATGGCCTCTTTGTAAGCAAGTGCGGCTTTATCGGGTGCAAGCTCCGTGTTGACATAAAAAATGTGATCTGCCGGAATATTTAATGACTCCAGAATACTTTTCTTAGCCATTAAGCCATTGTAATTTTCATGATCTGGCAAAACATTACGTTCGTCGCCAAAAAAGAAATATACCTTGCTCCAGTCAATTTCCGATTTGTATATCGTAGCCAGCTGGTGATAAAGCTCTTTTGGTGAGTTACCACCCGTTAATACAAAATCAAAACGGCCCTTTTCTGCAATAGAAGTATTGGCAATGTTAATGATATATTTGGCGAGGTCTGCAAATAACTCTTCCTGTGTTTTATAAATCTGTACGCTCATTAGTCTTTATTTAAAGGTAGGGTAAACCAATGGAAACCATCTCTTGCAATTAAGGCTTCTGCATCTTCAGGTCCCCATGAATCTGCTGTATAATTCGGGAAGCTTAGAGATTTTTTACTTTCCCAGGCATTAACCACCGGCATTAATAATTCCCATGCACTTTCTACCTGATCAGCACGCATAAACTGGGTTTGATCACCCGTCATTACATCGAGTAGCAGTGTTTCATAAGCCTCAGGAGTCTCACTGCTGTAGGTACCTTTGTAGTCAAATACCATATCTACAGGATTTAATACCATGTCTAAGCCCGGTCTTTTGGCTTGAACCTGCAAACGGATGCTCATTTCAGGCTGAATGCTGATGATCAGCCTGTTCTGTTGCCAGTGTTCAGTTACCGCAGAAGGGAAAATGTGATGTGGTACATCTTTAAACTGGATGGTAATTAACGATGAAGTCTGAAATAAACGTTTTCCTGTCCTTACATAGAAAGGAATACCCTGCCAGCGCCAGTTGTCTACAAAGAATTTAATGGCAGCAAAAGTTTCCGTGTTAGAATCCGGGGCTACACCATTTTCATGTCTGTATCCAGGAACTTCTTTTCCTTCCACCCAGCCTTTGGCATATTGACCACGGACAG
>NZ_DATMRL010000276.1:0-7852 GCF_035566355.1 Pedobacter sp. | reverse complement strand
GTATCGTCTGCAAGGGTCTTCCCAGTCCATCAAAATACTGAATATCGGCCTGTACTTTGGAAATATCTGAACTGGCAGAAATGACTGCCACATCGGAACTGAGCCCTGCCTGGTTTGGCCTATAAGTCAGAACATAGTTCTGGTCTTGGCTCGCCTGGACAGCACTTGGTACAGCGCCCGTCACAGCAAGGTTTAAGGAAAATATATTACTGCTGTTTGTGGTATTGAAGGCCTGGATCTGATAGTTCGCAACAGCCGTAACTGTTGTCGGCGTGCCTGAGATGATACCATTTGCATTGTTGAAACTTAGGCCTGCAGGCAGGTTGGGGTAAATATTGAATGCAGAGGTGGCAATTTTACGAATCATGTTATTGGCATTCTCTGCCAGGTAGAGATTACCCTGGCTATCTATAGAAATCCCGTAAGGACCGTTATAACGGACCACAGATCCGGTACCATTGACTGATCCGGCTGTTGTTGTTCCTGCAAAGCTGGTCACCACGCCGGCTGGGGTGATCTTACGGATCATGTTATTTAAATAATCCACAGCATATACATTTCCGGCAAGGTCGACAGCCACACTGTTGACATAGTTAAAACTGGCGGCTGCTCCTGTGCCATTGGCAGAACCTATAGAGCCACTACCAGCTAAGGTAGAGACCACACCGGAACTGATCTTTCTCACCATATGGTTGTAGCGGTCGGCAACATACAGTGCGCCGGTCTGATCAAATGCGATTCCCATGGGTTTATTAAAACTCGCGGAGAGCGCGGCTCCGTTAGTTGCTCCCTGTGTTCCGCTTCCGGCAAAATCGCTGACCACACCAGTTGGAGTAATTTTTCTGATCTTGTTGTTGTACGCATCGGCAACATACAGGTTTCCTGAACCGTCAAAGGTCAGTCCCATGGGGTAGTAGAAGCTCGCGGCTGTACCTGTGCCGTTGGCAGAACCTATCGAACCGTTGCCTGCAAATGTGGTCACCACGCCTGCCTGGGTAACCTTTCGGATCCTGTGGTTCTGCTGGTCGGAAACAAATACATTTCCTGAAGCGTCCACAGCCAAAGCAGATGGATGCTGGAAAATGGCGGCTGCACCGGTGCCATCCGCATAACCGGCATAACCGGCTCCGGCCAGTGTGGTCACCACCCCAGCTGGTGTAATTTTACGGATCTGGTGGTTATCTCCATCTGCGACATAAACATTCCCGGCAGCATCCACAGCTGTATTTAAAGGGTTATAAAAACTGGCAGCCGTGCCTGTTCCATTGGCTGCCCCAGCACTTCCCCCTGCTAAGGTGGAAGTGGTCTGGCCTCCTGAGGCGGCTGGACCGCCGGTTACAGATGCCGTCAAGGGTGCAATTGCTGTTCCAACCGGATAACTTTGGGGGCTGGAATAACCAATACTTATGCTTTGAGAAAACAGATGTGTTCCACTTACCAATAAAGCAGCTAATATGATTAAAGAAAGTATATGCTTTTTCATTTTTTGAGCGCTTATGGTTTATAGTGATAAGTTGTACTTTTTATAACATCGCCATTTCGATCCTTGACATTTTTTAATCGCTGAAAATCATCATACTCATAATAAATGGTTTGACCTTTTGGGTCGGTTTCTGATGTCATACCAATTAATGGGGCATAGGTATAAGTCCATACCTGAACATTGGTTATATTATTTCGAAGATTATTTAACAAGTTGCGCAGTGCCTGATCATTATTTGGTATTGATGTCGCAGCATCAATTTGCGATTGAGAAATAATAGAACTCACAGCACTGTAATTGCTGCCGACTATTTTTGCAATGGGGTATTGAGAGTTATAGCCCCAAAGGTAAACTTCCTTAGCATTATCAGTTTTTTGTTGTTCTAATAATTTTCCTGATTGACTAGAGTAATTAAACTTTAAATACTCCTTGTATCGATCATCCATTTGGAAGACCCCATTTAGGTTAGCTGCTTTGGTGAAATTAGGAGTATTAACAGGATCTTCAATCCAATATACTTTATCCTTTAATGTTGTGGTTCCATTATACTTGGTTAAATAGGAGAAGATTAATTTTTCAACGCCCTGGCGGCTAATAAAGTTCGTCTCTTCAACGGGGAGAATTCGAACATTCTTTTGCGATAAAGATCTTAAACTAGAGGAGAAATCATCATTTCCGGTAAGGGTCGAAAAATCTGCCGTATAAGAGTATTTTGTATAAATATTATTTCCCTTCGAATCTGATTTTTGGATAAGGGATGGCTTTAGATGATTAAAATTGCTATAAGTATACCTTACCGAATCCATTACAACAGAATTACCTTCAAAACAAGAATCAACTGTTTTCAAAAGCAATTTTGAATTCGTTTCAAATACCAAATCACTATAATAACATGCATGTCCCAGGTCATCTGTAGCACAAGGACCACCCACCTGTATATATCTTTTCTCGATAAAAGTACCTACATTTTTTATTTGACGATTAACAGTTCCGTAGGTGTTTATCGTATGTTTTTTTACGACATAATTCCCCCCTTTATTTTCATATTGTTTTAATTCCAACAATTGGCCCCTCTGCCATGAATTGTCGAAATATGAAAAAAAGTTTTTTTGAGTAGACCATGTATTAAAAGATGCATCTATTATTGTAGGTATATTTTTATTAACATCTAACACAAAATCATAGGTATATTCGTTCTTTCCAATATTGTTATCCTTATCCCCTAGATACTCCGTAACATATTGATAAAATACCGGTGTACCACTCGCTCCACTTAAAGGGGCTTGCGAAAAAGAATTATAGACGTAATTCGTACCGACATCTGGCTGGAGAGCTCCGCTTGGTTGAATAGAATATAACTGATTATAAGTAAAGAAGGTTTGTGGACTAAATAGGTATAATGAAGTATGCCTGCCATAACCATTTTCACTCTGTCCATATCTATAGGTTTTAGTTGTTGTATTATTACCATTAGAATCATAGTTCCGAACATCTTTAATCCTCAATCCTGGTGAAAAATCATTAAAAACCACATTAGGTTCATATTCAAATTTCGTTTTTCCACCTGTTGGGTATTTAATTTCTGTTAACATACATGCTTGCATATAATATGCATCAGTACTTCTATCCCCCACTGGTATGCCACTAAGCGACGTCGGCAACTGTAAACTATTGGGTACTAAAGATCCATTAGTATATTTTCCATTAAAATAACCAAGATAATCTTTTGCATAATTGGGTATATTGAGCACCGACATTATTCCATTAGTTTTATCATATGTTGTAAAATAATTTGGAAGTTGTAAACTATTATAGGATAAGTTATAGTCTTGTGGATTACTGCTTTTGGCATCATATATTTGTACTTTATCTAAGCGCAGCCTTGCATTATTAGGGTTAGGAGATTCTAAATCTCCTAAAAAATAAGAATGATTTAATTTTACTTCTTTAATGGTATTGCTGCTCAGTATATCAACTACCTTTACACCTGTGTACCTTATTTTTCTACGGTCTTGCCTATCTCTTGCAATACCGAATTCGACCCTGATATTATTTGCCAATATAGCACTGAGTATGCCTGTTTGGGTCCTTGTTTGTATATATTGGGTTTCTAGAGTAGGTGGAGAGTACGACTTCCCGACATCAGTATTATTATTATAGGAAATCTGTCTGTCTGAATCATCTATTTCTTCACCTGCATCATATTGGAACATAACAGAATCAATATTATTGGCTGCAACTATTTTTGTTAAATAAAAAGCTGTAGTTGCAGAAGGGCTTGCTGAGGAAGATCTGAAATTGCTGCTAGATATACTGGAATTAGTACTTTCTCCAAACTGATAGTAATACCTGTTCCCATTCTCCGCAGTAAGCATAAAATAATATGCTCCGTTATTTCCATTGATCTTTATTAAAGGATTTTCTATCGGAAAATAGCTCTTAGTATTCAAATCATACATAAAACTTCCTCCGCCTCCGGGATAAGTATATGAAAACACATCAGATTGTATGTCATGTCCAACTGTTGGCATGCATTCTGTCCCTACAAATTCTATCATATATTGATTTCTCTGTATAGGAGTCATTGCCGATATTTCAGCACTAGTTTTATACTGACTTGTATAACCCAATCCATTCTCATCTGAAGTTCCATTTATTTGCCTTGTTATGACGCCCCCAACATTCATGGCCCACCCCAACCCAACGTTGCTTGCTACCTCACCTACTCTAATTCCTGAGGCGTGATATGACAGCTTTATAGGCACCTCCAAATCTCCCAGATGAATTGTGTAAACAGGAATATCAATATCTATCAATCCATTATACAATCTAGTTGGATATGTGCCAAATTGCCCAAGAGATGCTGCATCAGGAGATGGTGTTAGAATTTTATTTAGGGCTGGAGTTATTTGAGCATCGATATTCCGCACTACAGCAAATATCAAAACCATCAACACAATAATTGTTTTTTTCATTTCTTTTTAATCGTTTAAAATATGATCCTATCTATTTCTCGTAAATTGCAAGGATCTATAATGTTTATATTCTGTATTTAGATTGTTATCAGTTTGGTCATATGCAGACAAAGAATCCGATAAGGATTAATCAGAGGAGATATCAATATCTTTAACAGATATCGTCTGGTTATCTCTATTCCTTAAAGGACTACTAAGAGTATAGCATTTGTAGGCGAATACACTTTAACTGATATTAAAGGCATTACGATAGTTGGTTTATTTTTCATTCCAAGAACATTAATTATGAATGTCCAATTTCATAATTAATGTTCTTAGAGTGAAATTTTTTACATAAACTCACATATTTGAATGACGAAAATGACTTTTAAAAGGACAAAATAATTTAATACCTCACTAATAACTTATTGAGCAGGCTTGCACGGTAGTTAGGGCCTATTTTCAGAATAGTTTTGTCTTTAAGATAAACGCAATCATTATTGACGGAACATATTTTTCTTTCATTTACGATAAATGATTTATGTATTCTGATAAAGTGAGCTGGGAGTTTTTTTTCAAACCCTTTCATGGTTTGATAAGTTGTATATTTATTATTGTCCGTATTAATAACAATATAGTTCTGATTGGCTTCAACATACTTAATCTCTTCGTAGAGAACTTTTATAATCTTCCCTTTGGTATCACATTGAATATAGAAACAATCACTTTCTTTTGCCCATTTCTTTCTATTGATAACCCGTCCAACGGTTTTTAAGATCCTTTCAGAGGATAATGGTCTTAATAAGAAATCAAAACAACCTAATTCAAAGGCATGAAAAGCATTCTCTTTATAGGCAGAGGTTACAACAACTAAGATTTCATGGTTCAAAATATACTCCCGCAGATTTGAATCAAAATCGAGTATAAGATCAATATTTATAAATAAAACATCAGGATTGCTTGCGGATAGCAATAAACCTAAGGCGGCGAGTAGATTTATGGCATATCCGCCTAGTTTTAATCTAGAGTTTTCTCCAAGAAGGTTGGACAATAAATGTATGGATGGCTCATCGTCAATGATAAAGCAATTAATGGATTGCATATGTGAGTACTTATGTCTTAGTTATTGGCCTGAACATTTATCTTATTTTTCTTCATCGCTTTGAATCTCATTATCAAAACGCATTTATTTTTCTTCATTAAGCTGATCTTTGAGCGAGATTTTTATCTGTACGAAAAGCGATTTCCCCTATACCTGGGCTTCTTTCGCGTCTGACGTATGCCCAACATCAATCCCCGGGGCTGTTATTTGTTTGCCACTAAATATGGGTGTGTTCTGGTCAGAGTTTGCGGTTCCTGGAAAAAAGAAGAGCAGATAAGATAAGTTTTCGTTCATAACGCCTTTAGATTTGACGCTAAGTAAAACAAACTCAGTGCAGTGGGATTGCACTAAAGAAAATGTGGATAACTTTTTTTTAGATGGGTTTATTTCTTCTCATAATACTGCAACAAATCATCAGAAGGTCAACCAGCAAGCTTTCTCTTTGATGCAACTTCTCACTCAATTCTTCAATTTTCAAACTGAGTTCTTCAATTTTCAAAGTATCTTCTGATTTGAGTGCAGTAACATCATTGGAAAACATATCAACAATAGGTACTTTAAAAAGATCTGCAATTTGACGGAGCCTATTAATATTGACATCCGTTACCCCATTTCAATTTTTGAAAATGCAGGAATAGAAATTTTTTCTTTACACTAAAGAGTCCAAAAACAACCTTAAAAGAAAATCTAAACAAAAAAACCAGGAAAGATTTCCAGAACTTTTTTGTTTAGATTTTACTAAACTGTTATTACTAGTATGCTTTGTTATTTTGAGGTTTTGGTTTCTACCTCCTTTTCCGGCATCAATACTAACCGGATATAATTCTTTCCACTTAAATATTTATTGGCTATAGCTTTTAAACTCTTTGGAGTTACATTATTTATATTGTTCTCATAAGCATTCAGCTCATGCAAATCTTCTTGATTTTGAAGTTGCTCAACTAAATAACTCATCCACCACCTGTTGGTCTTCAACGATGTTTCCCGGGTGCGCTGATCCTCAACCTTATATTTATCAATATTTACCTGTAACGGTCCAGATGTTTTTAGTTTGTTTATCTCATCCAGTACCGAGGTAATCAGCCTTTCTACATTCTGAGGGCCACAGCCAAACGAAATGGTAAAACCATAACGTGAATTCGGATATTTGCTCACGTCTTCACTTACATTGGTACCATATACACCGCTTTCGTCCTCACGTAAGCGTTCAGTAAGCCTGATCTGCAGCACTTCTTTTAAGGCCTCCAGTTGAATTTCTTCAGCAGCACTGTAATCAAAGGCTCCAGAGAAAATAAGACTAACCCTTGCTTTAGGTTCAGTACCTTTATAAACTGTTTTCTCAATTTTACCGTTTGGCAGCTGTATTCCCAGATCTTTACTGGTTTCCCCTTTATGAGTTGCGGGCAACCCACCTAAATACTTCTCTAGCAAAGGCTTAATTGCATTAATTTCAAAATCACCCATAAAAACAAAAGTAAAATTAGATGCATCAGAAAAACGTTCCTTATAGATCTCAAATGCACGCTTCAGATTAACCTGCTCTAGCTTAGTGATCGATGAGCCACTGCGTCGGATATTGCCCTGGTATAAAACGGCATTAACAGTATCAGCGAAAACACTGTTTGGATCGTTCTTGCGGTTAGCCAGACCAGCTTTATTGCGGCTGATAAAGCTATCGAACACGGCTTTATCCATACGTGGTTCGGTGAAACGTGCATAGGTCAATTGCAGCATCGTTTCCACGTCATTCGTAGCCGATCCACCACTAACAAGCTCATGGCGTTCAGAAAGGGCAATGCCAACACTCGCCTGTTTGCCGCTGAGATATTTTTCCAGTTCCGCTGCACTGTAATTGCCAATGCCTGCTGCCGCTATAACCGTAGCTGCATAATAGGCAGATGGATAATCTGCATTGCTGTATAACGAACTACCACCGGGTGCAAATCCATTGAACAAAACCTGGTTGTTCTCAAAATCTGTTGGCTTTAGAACCACTTTAACCCCATTGCTTAGGGTCAGTGTAGTGGTGTGAAGAATCTCATCCTTTTCCTCTTTAATGATTTTACCTGCCACAGGTTCATGTAAAAGGAAAGGCAGTTTACTTGTTTCATCTTTGTATGGTTGCAAGGATTCTGCTTCTACCTGTGCAAGCCAATTTTCTACAGCTCTTTGATTGGGCAAATTCGCCTTTTCTGTTTCAGGAGCCATAATCAAAATATCCCGATCTACTTTTTTGACATATGCTTTGCAAACTGCGTTCAGGTCGGCTACGGTAATGCCTGCCAAATCAGTTTGCGTTAATCGATATTCTTC
>NZ_DATMRL010000275.1:0-6420 GCF_035566355.1 Pedobacter sp. | reverse complement strand
ATCTTTGGATATATCAAAATTAAAGCACTCTGTTATGAATATTACGCATCTCGGTTACCCATTTATATTTCGAATTAAAGTAAACACTGCTGCCGTTCTTGGCTTGGTTAGCCCTGGCTTTGGTGTTGTCGGTTAATACCCGCGGGTGCCAGTTTTGCTGGTACCCGCTTGTTTCTTCCTGAATATTCTCTGCGGTACGTAACGTGGGTTGAATATATAAATCATCTATTTTTTTACTTTAAAATTCATTAACATGAAAAAATCGTTTAAGGCGGCTTTAATGGTCGTGCTGTGTGCTGGCGGGTTGACCGCGGCTTTTGCTTTTACAAAATCGGCGTCTGTTCAAAAGGCGGGTTTAATTGCTTACACGTACAATTTGGGTACGTCTACTGGTGCGAGAAATGCTTCCAACTGGACCTTGGCTACGGGTTCTACGCCGAGTTGTGGGGCTGCGGGTTCGGTGCCTTGTAAGGTTGTTTTTGATTCTTCGGTGTATCCTACGTTGCAGGATTACATTAATGACCAACATTTTACGAGTGATGCTGAAGTGGCTTACGGGCCTGGGGTAGTGAGTAAGCAATAACCTCTCTTGTTGTGAAAAATATGTTTTCTGATCGCGCTGAGCCTTACAGGCTCTGAGGCTTGATCATGAAAACATATTTTTCCTGGGTGCAGACCTGGTTGGTGTATTAGCTGGGTATAGATAACCCGCAGCGGGCAGTAATGCTCTGTTCTGCGGGTTTTTATTTTTTAATCAATTTTAAACTTAAATATTAATGAATAACCATTTACGATTGAACATTTATTTGATGAGGGGGAACCGGGCTTGCCTGGTTTTTAAGAAGGACGGGATACTTTTTAGGGTGAACCGCTTGGTTAGGGCGCTGGAGTTTGTGGCGGAGATGGAGTTGTTGGCTAAGGGGGTTGATGCTGGTGGGATGCAGGAGTGTTATTATGAGCTGGTTGATGACCGGGGTGTGCAGCTGGTTTTTGAGTGTGGTTTTGATCTGGAGGTGTTGTCTTTGTGTTTGTGGAAGCCTGATGGGAAGGCTTCTGGGTTGATGGTTAGGGTGTTTAGCTGGGTGGGGAGTGGGAATGATTTTAGGAAAGCGGTGCGGGATTTGACCCTGATGGCTGGTTGTGCCAGGATGTTTAGGGTGTATAGAAAGGAGTGAGTGTTATGGCTAGGTTGTTTGTGTATACAAAGGACGTACAGGTGTTGACGGGGAAGGGTAGAACTGCTGCGCAGAAGCTCATTGCGGCCATTAAGGCGGAGCTGAATAAGGGCCGTAAGGATCTGGTTACTGTGGAGGAGTTTTGCAGGTATACAGGTTTGACCTTGGGATTGGTTTTGGAGCAGTTGCAATAGAGACGGCCGGAGTATATCCGGCCGTTTTTATTTTTGTTCTTTAAGTGGGAAACCTGGTAGGCCGCTAAAACCGACTCTATCAAGGAAAGCCTGAGCTTCCTGGGCTTTTTTGTTAAAGAAATCGTCGTTTGCTTTCTTAACTTCAGCTGGAGTCATTTTTTTTGAACTGTTATTTACTGTTTTTTTATCCACTGGCATAATAATACTTTTCATGATTCCTATATTCAAATTTACTTATTTTAATTCAAAATAAAGTATTTTATTGTTTAATGGGTAATTAAATTACTAACAGTGAGATTTTTATTTTCTTTTTTGTTAATGTTTAGTTCGTTTTTGGTTGTCATCACCTTATAAATTAAGTGTTTTTGATGACTAGATGGGGTGTTAGACAAGAGCAATTTTGAAATTACACGTATTCTATTTTGAAAATACATGACTTTTATTTTGAAATTACACGGGTTTTATTTTGAATTTGCATGGATTGGTGGTCTGGTTCATACTGGTGAAACTGGTTTGTATGAGCAAAAACACGTGGGTTTCTATGCCTGCTTTTGATCGTTTTTGACTGTCGATGCCTGTCTATGCCTGCTGTTCTAGGATGTTGTAAGTGGCTGATATACTTTTGTTTCGTAGGCTTTTGAAATCGCCGTGGCGCCGCGGCTGAGTTGGGGAGTTTATGAATTAACATGAGTATTTAACATTTAAAATTTCTAGAAAATGGGAAAGTTTTTAAAAGGAATCCTTGGAGGATTTAGTGGAAAAATTGGGAACGTGATTGGCGCTGTTTGGAGGGGTGTAGATTATATGCGGAGTTTGCCGCGTAAGTCTGGTAAACCGGCTACGGAGGCGCAGTTGATACCGCGTTTAAAAATGAAAGTGGTGGTTGGTTTTTTAAGGTCGATCAATGATCTGATTAAGCTTGGTTATCAATCTTATAAGGGTAAGCAGACGCCTATGAATGCGGCAGTTGCTTTTCATATTGATAAGGCGATTACGGGTGTTTATCCGAACTTGAACATCAATTTTCCGAAGGTGGTGTTTAGTAAGGGGCGTTTGCTGAGGCCTTCGGCTCCTGGGGTTGAATCTGTTACGCCGACTAAGATCAAGTTTGAGTGGTTGAACAATGCGCCTGCTACGGGTAGTTCTACTGCTGCAACGGATATGGCGACTTTGTTGTTGTATAATCCGGGCAAGGAGCAGTTTGTGGCGGCAGAAGATGTTGCGGCTCGTAGTGCGTTGACTTTTACGTTAGATGTGCCTGCGGAATGGATTGGTGATGATGTGCATGCATGGATGAGTTTTGTGGGTGTGAACCGCAAGGAGGTGTCTGATAGTGTGTATGTAGGAACGACTGCGGTGTTGTAGTTTGTGTAAGGCGTTGGCGTGGTGTAGACCTGCCAACGCCTTTTTGGTTAAAGCTATAAATCTTTAGACAAGTAAAAATGGCAATATATAAAAACGGGATAAATGGTCCATTTTCCGGAAAGGTGGGAAATGTAATTGGCGCGAGTAATAGGGGAGTGGATTATATCAGGAGCCTTCCTGTGCCTTCAAAGAAACCGCCAACTTTGGCGCAAATGAACCAACGGTTAAAGATGGCGATTGTTAGTGGCTGGCTGAGGCCTTTGGCGGATGTGATTAATGTTGGTTATCAGAGTTTTAATCATGTAATGACGCCGATGAATGCTTGTGTGTCTTATCACTTAAAGAATGCTTTAAGCGGCGCTGATGCTGCATTTGAAATAGATTATTCGCAGGCTATTTTCAGCAGGGGGGAGTTGCTGGTTTCGAGGGTTCGGGAAATTAAACCAATGGCTGGAGGCCGGTTGGTCATCAAATGGGAGAATGCATCGCCTTCTCTTTTCTGCGGGGATAGTGATCGGGCTAATTTTATTTTTTATAATCCGGATAAGGAGGAGTATGTGGTGTTTGAAGATATAGCTGACAGGTCTGCAAGAGTGGTGAGTTTAACGATGCCTGGGAATTTTGCGGGGGATGCTGTTCATGGATGGATGCACTTTGTGAGTGCTGGAAGGGAAATGGTGAGTACAACTGCGTATCTGGGATTTAACGCCTTAAAATATTGATAGTATATTAGAATTATTTTTATGAGATGATATATTAAATGATATGAATTTTTTATAATTTCCAAACCCGGCTAAAGGCAGGGTTTGGATTTCAATGGATAATGGCAACGTGTAGGATTACAAAATAATGTTCCTTCTAAATGCGCAGCCGAGTTCAATAATGGAATCTGTTTTAGCAATACCTGGTATATTATCTATTTTTTCGTAGAGCACCTGTCTCATGTGTTCATGGTTTTTGGCGATAATTTTTAAGTAAAGGGTGTAGGTGCCTGTAATGTAATAACACTCTGTTACCTCAGATATTTTCTTTAATTCTTCAATGATACGGTTTGAATCGTGGTCTTTTTCGAGCGTAATGCCTGTAAAGGCTCCCCAGTCATAACCGATTTTTTTCTCATTTAAAACCGGCTTGATGCCGGTTAATATGCCTTGTTCTGTTAATCTGGAGATTCTTTGATGGACCATGGTGTTCGATATGCCGAGTGCGCTTGCGATAGCGGAATAGGCCATTCGTCCATCTTGTTCAAGTTGTTTTAAAATTTGAATATCAAATTCATCTAGGTGATCCATTCTTTATTTAGATTATGTTTTTTCTTACTAACGGTATTTTAAGTTAAATATGTTTTTTTATTGGTTTTAAAAGTCAAATTTTATTTTTTGTGCTTAAAAATAATAAATATTATTATCTTCGCGACAACCAAATAACAAACAGCAATGAGATTTTCAGCGAATTTAACTAAAAGCGAAGAGCTAATAGAAAAAGAAAACAGATATGGTGCGCATAACTATCATCCTTTACCTGTAGTACTGGAAAGAGGGGAAGGTGTTTTTTTATGGGATGTGGAAGGTGAAAAATATTATGATTTTCTTTCGGCCTATTCTGCCGTTAATCAAGGGCACTGTCACCCAAGAATTATAAATGCATTGATGCGTCAGTCGGAAAAATTAACGCTGACTTCCCGTGCTTTTTATAACGATCAACTGGGTGCTTTTGAGGAGTTTATTTGTAAGCTGTTCGGTTTTGATAAGGCGCTGATTATGAACTCGGGGGTAGAAGCTGTAGAGAGTGCAATGAAATTGTGCCGGAAATGGGCGTACCAGGTGAAGGGTATTCCTGCCAATCAGGCCAAAATAGTTTTTGCCAGGGGAAATTTTCATGGCAGGACAATCTCGGTTATTTCGGCTTCTGACGACGAGAGTGCGACAAAAGATTTTGGGCCTTTTGTAGGGGGGATAGTGCATGTTCCTTATAATGATGCGGATGCTTTTGAAACGCTTTTAAAGGCCGATAAAAACATAGCGGGTTTCATTGTGGAGCCTATTCAAGGGGAAGCTGGTGTGGTTGTTCCGGATGGTGATTATCTGGCTCGTATCAAAGCGCTTTGTAAAGCCTATAATGTGTTGTTCATCGCGGATGAGATTCAAACCGGGATTGCCCGCACAGGCAGTATGCTGGCTTCCTACGATATACATGGTGATGATGAAGATAGTAAACCTGATGTTTTAATATTAGGTAAAGCAATTTCTGGTGGGGTTTTGCCTGTATCGGCGGTTTTGGCCAATGATGAGGTGATGCTGACGATAAAACCGGGCGAACATGGTTCTACTTATGGAGGAAACCCCCTGGCATGTGCTGTGGCGCTGGAGGCTTTGCAGGTTGTTATTGATGAAGAACTGGCTGAAAATGCTCAGATACTTGGTGAACTGTTTCGTAAAGGGCTTGAGGGTATTGCCAAAAGAACCGGTGTTATTGAACTGGTTAGGGGCAAAGGTTTGCTGAATGCCATTGTGATCAATTGCACGGAAGAGTCTGATCTGGCCTGGGATATCTGCGTTAAATTTAAAGAGAAAGGTTTGCTGGCTAAACCTACGCAGGGTAACAAAATCCGTTTGGCGCCGCCTTTGGTGATTACGGCGGAACAAATCAAGGAATGTTTGCTGATCATTGAGGAAGTTCTGTTGGATTTTGCGTAATGAAGAAAAGAATTCGGCTTATTAAAAACCGGTCTGATATTGGCGCTGGTACGCGTGGATCTGACATGGGGATAGATGCGATTGAAATTGCAGCTATTAATAAAGGCAGTGAGTATTTTAATAATTTTCCTTTTGTTGATGTGGAGACGCATAATGAAACGATTTATAATAAAGACAGGAATTCCTTTGCCAAAAGAATTGAGCATGTGGTGCAGCAATGTACCCGGGTTGCCCAAACGGTAGAGCGTACTTTAGCTGAAGGGGAGTTTCCAATCGTATTTTCCGGAGATCATTCTTCTGCTCTAGGTACCATCAGTGGAATCAAAGCTGCCTACCCGGACAGTACGCTTGGCGTGGTTTGGATAGATGCGCATGCGGATCTGCATTCGCCATACACCTCTCCGTCTGGAAATATACATGGTATGCCTTTGGCTGCTGCTCTGGGCAATGATAATTTGAATTGTCAGGTCAATGATGTTGCAGGGGAGACCTTGGTTTTATGGGAGAATTTAAAAACAATAGGTACCGGGGAACCGAAACTGAAACCAGATCATTTGATTTACTTCGGCGTTAGAGATACTGAATCGGCAGAGGATATTCAGATGCAGCATCTGGGTATTAAGAACTATAAGGTTGAGGAAGTGCGTTTCAGAGGATTAAACGAGTGCGTGGAAGAGGCGCTGGAGAAACTTTCTGCTTGCGATCTGATCTATATATCTTTTGATGTAGACAGTATGGATTGTGATTTGATCTCCTACGGAACGGGAACGCCGGTAGCTAAAGGCTTTGATGAACGGGAGATTATTACGATCTTGAATAAAATTATAAGTGCTCAAAAGGTGGTGTGTTTTGAAGTGGTAGAGGTTAATCCCTTGTTGGACAATAAAGGAAACAAAATGGCTGAATGTGCTTTTGATATATTGGAAGAGATCACTGAAGGTATAGGGTAATTATTTCATCAGCTGGGCGATTTCTTGGTTGATTATATAC
>NZ_DATMRL010000274.1:0-13529 GCF_035566355.1 Pedobacter sp. | reverse complement strand
GATAGAAATAGAGATTCCGGAAAATGACTTTGTAGAACAAATCCAGGTGAATGGAAAGAAGCTTTGTATGCTCAGGGATAAAGGCAAATTGTATGTGGTGCAGAATACCTGTCCACATGCCGGTGGTATTTTAAGCGGCGGTTGGTGCAAGAATGGATACCTGGTTTGCCCGATACATCGCTGGGAATATAGTCTGGAAAATGGAAGGGGAGCCGAAGGACAGGGAGATTATATCCATATTTATCCAACTGAACAAAGAAAAGATGGTACTTACGTGGGTTTGAAGGAAGGCTGGCTGAGCAGTTTATTCAAAAAAGGATAGGCGCGAAGCGCCTATCCGTATATTTCTTTTTTAGCTGAAGCTAATGTGTTTTTGAGTAAACCGACAATGGTCATCAGGCCAACACCGCCTGGTACCGGGGTAATCCAGGAAGATATTGGAGCTACATTTTCAAAATCGACATCTCCATACAGTTTAAATCCAGATTTTGTTTCTGTTGAAGTTTCCCGGTTGATGCCTACATCAATGATGATGGCACCTGGCTTAACCATATCAGCAGTTACAAAGTTCTTTTTGCCGATTGCTGCTACAATGATATCTGCTTGTAATGCCAGTTCTTTTAGATTGGCTGTTTTGCTGTGTGTCAGGGTTACAGTACAATTTCCTGGATTTGCATTCCTGGCCATTAATATACTCATTGGACTTCCTACGATATTACTCCGGCCTACTACAACACAATGTTTTCCAGTGGTGTCAATCTGATAGGCCTGAAGCATCAACAGGATACCATAAGGTGTAGCCGGAATAAAGCAGGGTAGGTTACGCATCATGCGGCCCAGATTTACCGGGTGGAAACCATCAACATCTTTGCGGTAGTCGATGGTTTCGGTTACTTTCTCCGGATCAATATGTTTTGGAAGCGGGAGTTGAACGATCAAACCGTCAACACCAGCATCCTGATTAATCTCCTCTATTTTCTGCAGCAGTTCTGCTTCTGTAACGGTTACATCGTATCTGATCAAAGAAGACTGGAAACCTACTTTTTCGCAGTTTTTCATCTTGCTGGCTACATAGGTTTCACTTCCACCATCATTGCCCACTAATATGGCGATCAGGTGTGGCTTTCTACCACTTTGTGCTAAAAAATCTGCCGCTTCGGCAGCTATTTCCTGTTTTATTTTTTCTGATGCGAATTTTCCGTCAAGTAACTGCATGTATAAAAATGTGTTTTTTGATTAATCTAATTTTAAAACGGCCATAAATGCGGTTTGAGGAATTTCTACATTTCCTACCTGACGCATGCGTTTTTTACCTTTTTTCTGTTTTTCAAGAAGCTTCCGTTTACGGGAAATATCACCGCCATAACATTTGGCTGTAACATCTTTCCTCATTGCCCTTACGTTTTCACGTGCAATAACTTTGGCACCGATTGAAGCCTGTATGGCAATTTCGAATTGTTGTCTTGGGATAAGCTCTCTTAATTTCTCACAAATCTTTTTACCAAAATCGTAAGAATTGGAACGGTGAATCAGTGAAGACAAGGCATCCACATGCTCGCCATTTAATAAGATATCTAAACGTACCAGATCCGATTGACGGTAACCTACCTGATGATAATCAAATGAAGCATATCCTTTGGAAATGGTTTTTAATTTATCATAGAAGTCAAATACGATCTCGCCCATTGGCATTTCAAAAACCAGCTCTACGCGGTCTGCAGTGAGATAGGACTGATTGATGATCACTCCACGTTTTTGAATACAAAGTGACATTACCGGGCCAACAAATTCTGCCTTTGTGATGATGTTTGCTTTGATATAAGGCTCCTGCACATATTCCAGTTTACTTGGGTCAGGAAGATCTGAAGGGTTATTTACAATCACTTCTTCTCCTCTGGTGGTTTTGGCAATATAAGATACGTTTGGTACTGTAGTGATCACCGTCATATCAAACTCGCGCTCCAAACGCTCCTGGATGATCTCCATGTGGAGCATACCTAAGAAACCGCAACGGAAACCAAAGCCTAAAGCTGCCGAACTTTCCGGCTCAAACACAATGGATGCATCATTTAGCTGCAACTTATGCATAGCTTCACGGAGTTCTTCAAATTCGTCTGTATCTACTGGATAGATACCCGCAAACACCATTGGTTTTACCTCTTCAAAACCTTGAATGGCATCTTTTGATGGTCTGGCTACGTTGGTAATGGTATCTCCAACTTTTACCTCACGAGCTTCTTTAATTCCGGATATAATATAACCTACATCACCGGTTTTGACCACTTCTTTAGGAAACATATTGAGCTTCAGTACGCCAACTTCGTCTGCAAGATATTCCTTACCGGTATTGATAAACTTTACTTTATCGCCTTTACGGATCTCTCCGTTCACTACTTTATAATAAGCAATGATTCCCCTGAATGAATTGAATACAGAGTCAAAGATTAAGGCCTGCAGCGGTGCTTCAGGTTCACCAACTGGGGCAGGTACACGGTCAATAATGGCTTGCAGTATATCCATAACACCCAGACCGGTTTTACCCGATGCCGGGATAATTTCTTCCCGTTTACAGCCAATCAGATCAATGATCTGGTCTTTAACCTCTTCCGGCATAGCGCCAGGAAGATCCATTTTATTCAGGATCGGAATGATCTCCAGATCATGCTCCAGTGCCAGGTACAAGTTAGATATGGTTTGTGCCTGGATACCCTGTGAGGCATCTACGATCAGTAACGCACCTTCGCAAGCTGCAATGGAACGGGAAACTTCGTAAGAAAAATCCACGTGTCCGGGTGTGTCAATCAGGTTGAGGACATATTCCTGTCCATCAACGGTATAATTCATTTGTATAGCGTGGCTCTTAATGGTGATCCCACGTTCACGCTCTAAATCCATATTGTCCAGAAGCTGCGCTTGTGATTCGCGCTGACTAATGGTCTTGGTATACTCTAATAAACGATCCGCTAAGGTACTCTTACCGTGATCTATATGTGCAATTATGCAGAAATTACGTATATGCTTCATCTTTGCGCAAATATAAGACTTTGATCTGTCATTTTATGCTTTGTGTGCAGATCTGTGATAATGTCTGACTTACAGTGGTTTATTTGCTTCAAGAATCATGTTTTTTACGGTCTCACTATTGGTTAGCAAGTAAGAATATTCGTCAGAACTGCTACCCATAGTAGCTTGCTGGTTTCTAAAGGCCATTTTGCTCGCAACCGCTGTTCGTGCGGAGGCATGAAATTCTGTGGCGCCTGTTTTTTGAATGATTTCTGCTATATTGCTTTCACTGATTCCTGCTCCTGGCATAATGCGTATTCTCCCCGCAGCTTTTTTAATGAGTTTAGCGAGCGTATCTACACCCTTTAATGCGGAACTTTCTCCACCGGAGGTTAGAATGCGTTCACATCCAATCTCAATTACATCCTCCAGTGCCTTTTCCAGGTCATTACTCATGTCGAAGGCTCTGTGGAAAGTTACTGGAAGGGGGCTGGCAAGGTCGACCAGAACTTTACAACGTTCTTTATCAATACTGCCATCGGCATTTAAAATGCCAATCACTACACCATCGCAGTTTAAAGACTTGCAGACCTGAATGTCTTCTCTCATCAGTTCGAATTCAAGGTCATTGTACAGAAAATCACCACCTCTTGGTCTGATGATTGGATAAACCTGCAGAGAAAGCATTTTTTTAGCCAGCAGAATTTGTGCATAACTGGGGGTCGTACCGCCTTCGGGCAGATTATCGCAAAGTTCTACCCTGATAGCACCGCCTTCCTGTGCTGCAAGTGCGGAGCTGACAGAATTGGCACAAACTTCCATATTGATCATGTGAGAGAAAATTTTAATATTAATAATAGCTTTTTCCTGAAATAAGGAGGTCTTGTTTCTCCGCATTGCATACGGCATAGCTGAAGCCTTTTTGAATGGCATATGCACCATATTCTCCCTTTTTGTTGATAGCGAGAAAACCAACCTGTACTTGTTTCGCATTTTCAGGCTTTTTCTTAATGATCCGCATTACTGCTTCTTTACAAGCTTCTTCCGGGCTCAGGCCCTGGCGCATCAATTCTACAACAAGGAAGCTGCCTACGTTACGGATTACTTCTTCGCCTACTCCGGTTGAAGTCGCGCCGCCAACTTCATTGTCTACATATAGACCAGCACCAATAATAGGGCTGTCACCTACACGTCCATGCATTTTAAAAGCCATGCCGCTGGTTGTACAGCCGCCAGAGATATTTCCTTTGGCATCAATGGCTAACATGCCAATGGTATCGTGGTTATATTTGCCGCCCGGGCGGTTTGTTCCGTTTTCTACATTCATTACCGGGCTATATTTGGCGGTTTTGAGCCATTCTTTCCAGGCCTTTTCGGCTTTAGGTGTTAACAGTTTTTCCTTTTTCATGCCTTGTTCAACGGCAAATTGGGTAGCGCCTTCACCAACCAACATGACGTGAGGAGTTCTTTCCATTACCATGCGGGCAACGGAGATGGGATGGGCTATGTTTTCCATTGCAGCAACCGAGCCACAGTTACCAAATTCATCCATAATGCAGGAGTCAAGTGTAACGTGACCGTCTCTGTCCGGGGTACCGGTACGACCAACAGTTCCGTTGGTAATATCTAATTCTTCGGGCACACGTGCGCCTGCTTCAATGGCATCCAGCGCACGGCCACCTTTTGAAAGTGTTTTCCAGGCTTCTTTATTGGCATAAACACCGAAATCCCAGGTAGATATTACAATTGGAAATTGTTCTTTACCTGTTTTTTGACGTGGAAGTATTTCAGCAAAACTTTGTTTATCGAGCAATAGAAGGGAAGCAGAAGCTGCTCCGGTTTTAATAAATTTTCTACGGTTGAACATATATTGTTTAAGTGGTTATTCCGGAAAGGGTAAAATCATCTGCATCCTGCAGGAAAGGGAAATTTCTTCTTATTTTGACGAGCTCTTCATGGCCAATGCTAAAAGTGTACAGGTCTTCGTCTTCAGGTTTGTAATAAACGGTATTGCCCAGCGGGTCTATGCACATGGAATGACCACTGTGGTACACTTCTTTTCCATCATGCCCAACCCGGTTTACGCCAATCACGTAGCTTTGGTTTTCTATAGCCCTGGCAGGGATAAGTGCTTTCCAATGTGCAGTCCTCTTATCGGGCCAGCTGGCTACAATAAGAAGAATATCATATTCGGCATTTTTATTGCGTAGCCAAACCGGAAAGCGAAGATCGTAGCAGGTAGACAGACGAATTTTCCAGCCCTTCAGTTCTACAATGACTTTCTTTTCTCCCGGAGTATAATGTTTGTTTTCCTCGCCCATACCAAAAAGATGGTGCTTGTCGTAATATTGATAGTTTCCTTCGGGAAGCATCCATATTAAACGGTTATAATAATGGTCGTTTTCCTTGATTATGATACTACCGGTCACAACGCAATCATATCTCTGTGCAGTATTTTTCATCCATTCCATGGTTCTTCCACCCATTTCTTCAGCCAGTGCTTCTGCATTCATACTGAAGCCTGTACTGAACATTTCCGGAAGAACGATGAGGTCCGTTTTTTCCTTAACCCCTGAGGATAGTCTTAAAGATAGGTTTTGAAGGTTCTTTTCTATGTTTTCCCAGAAAAGATAGGCCTGGAAAACAGTGATCTTTAAGTTGCTGATGTTCAGGTAATCTGGTTTTTCCATGTTCTAATTAAGTAAAGGAATTAAATTATAAGGTGATTAATCTTTCAACGGCTTTTTCGAGCGTTTCTTGCTTTTTTGCAAAACAAAATCTAAGTACATGATGGTCTGTGTTGTGCAGATAAAAAGCAGAAACAGGGATACTTGCTACTCTAAAGTCCTTAATTAAGCGGATGGCAAGCTCTGTATCCTTTTCATCGCTGATCCGGCTGTAAGTTACACACTGGAAATAAGAACCGGAACATGGGAGAAGGTCAAACCTGGTATTTTGAAGTAAAGCGCGAAATTTATCCCGCTTTTCCTGGAAAAAGGAAGGAAGCCTGTTGTAGATTTCTGGATCTTCAAGGTATCGGGCAATAGCGGCCTGCATTGGCGTATTTACACTGAATACATTAAACTGATGGATCTTTCTGAATTCCTTGGTAAGCGATTCTGGTGCGGCGCAATAGCCCGTTTTCCAGCCGGTAGCGTGTAACAACTTACCGAAAGAAGCAATGATGAACGAACGTTCCCTTAATTCCGGATACAAAGCGATGCTGAGATGTTTGTGTCCGTCATAGATCAGGTGTTCATAAACTTCGTCGCTTAAGATCAGGATATCGGTATTCCTCGTGAGTTTTATGAGTTCTTGTATATCTGTATCCGATAAAATGCTACCGGTGGGGTTATGTGGACTGTTTAGAATGATCATTTTGGTATTCGCGCTGAAAAGCTTCTTAACCATATTCCAGTCTATTTCATAGTTGGGTGGTGCCATCTGATAAGGTTTCACCAAGCCCCCCAGCATTTTTACAGTAGGTGCATAGGAATCATAGGCTGGCTCAAAGATGATGACTTCATCGCCAGGATTAATACAGGCTGTCAAGGCAGTAAAGATAGCCTGAGTGCCGCCTGCGGTAATGGTTACCTCTGTATCCGGGTGATAGGTTGCATTATATAAATCATTAAGCTTTTGTGCAACCAGTTCCCTCAAAATGGGAAGTCCGGTCATAGGGGCATATTGGTTTTGACCGCTTTTCATTGCTTCATTAACGAACTCAATTAATTTAGGGTCACAATCATAATCTGGGAAACCCTGGGACAGGTTAATGGCCTGGTGTTCTTCGGCCAGTTTGGACATGACTGTAAAAATAGTCGTGCCTGTTCCGGGTAATTTTGAATGGATAGATATCATGTACAGCGAAAATAGAAATAATTTTAGGCATTGAACAATGTAAGAACGGTAAAATTTGAAAATCAATGTATGGAGTTTTCAAAAAAAACAATAATTTCAACCATGACTTTTAAGACAAAAGAAAGTAAACTGTTATTGGTTTTGGGTTCTTTTTTTGTAGCCAATGCTATATTATCTGAATTTATAGGCGTGAAAATTTTTTCGGTAGAGGGAACTTTAGGAATTAAACAGTTCGACATCAATTTGCTTGGTGTACCGAAATTGTCCTTTAATATGTCGGCAGGTGTATTGACCTGGCCCTTTATATTTATTATGACAGACATCATCAACGAGTATTTCGGGATCAAACAAGTCAGATATCTGTCAATTTTAACAGCTGTGCTTATAGGTTATGCATTTTTTATTGTTGGTGGTGCGATGCTTTTAGATCCTTCTGATTTCTGGGTGAACCAAACCATTAATGGGAGGAATGTGAATATGAATGATGCTTTTGCAGGTATATTCGGACAGGGGATGTGGATTATTGTTGGATCCATTGTGGCGTTTTTGGTAGGGCAAATGGCTGATGTGATGATCTTTCACAAAATTAAGCAGGTAACTGGAGAAAGGGCTTTATGGCTCAGATCCACAGGTTCAACGTTGATTTCACAATTGATTGATAGTTTTGTGGTAATTTTTATAGCCTTCTATTTAAATCCTCAATATCATTGGAGCTGGCAGATGGTAGCGGCAATTGGATTGGTGAATTATACCTATAAATTTATTGTGGCTATTCTGATGACGCCCATGCTTTATGTGGTTCATGGTATCATTGATGCTTACCTTGGTAAGGAGCTGGCGCATAAACTGATTAAAATTGCTGGTAGAAATTGAGCTTTCTATTATTTACCTTTGCGCAGAATTGAAATATTTTAGAGATGAAGTCAGAGATTGTTAAGATCCAGCAAGCCATAGCGCCCTTAAGAGAAGAAATCATTAACCATAAAGTGTATTCTGTTATTAATGATATAGAAGACCTTAGGGTATTTATGGAATATCATGTTTATGCGGTGTGGGATTTTATGTCCCTGCTTAAATCTTTGCAAATTGGGCTCACCTGTACCAGGGTTCCTTGGTTTCCGGTTGGTTCAGCCAATACCAGGTCTTTGATTAATGAGATTGTGGCGGGTGAAGAATCTGATGTCGATGCAAACGGTGATAAAAAAAGCCATTATGAGCTTTATATTGAAGCTATGATGCAGTGTGGTGCTGATGTAGCTGAATTTGACCGTTTTGCAAATGCACTTAAAGGTGGTTTAGCCATGTCTGATGCCTATATTGTAGCAGAAACTCCCGAAGCTGCAAGGCACTTTGTGGATTATACCTTTGGTGTAATTGAGGGAAATAAAGCTCATGAGCAATCCAGTGCTTTTACATTTGGCCGCGAAGACCTGATTCCTAATATGTTCTTCTCTATTATCAACGACTTGAACAAGAAGTTCCCCGAGCAGATTTCCATATTCAAGTATTATCTGGAGCGGCACATTGAGGTAGACGGAGATCATCACAGTCATCTGGCACTGGAAATGACTGCCGAACTTTGCGGGAATGATCAGGTATGCTGGCTGGAAGCAGAAAAGGCTGCTGTAGAATCTTTAAAGAGGAGAATAGAGTTGTGGGACGGTGCTTATGAGCAAATTGTAAAGAATAAATCTATAGCATTACTATCCTAAGGTTAAAATAGTCTTATATTAGAGCATACAATTTCTCTTAAAATGAAATGACCCCGAGGGGATATGCTCTTATGAAAAGAATTTTCTTGCTTTTTGCACTTGTAGTCTGGTCTAATCTGTTTGCGCAGGTTGGACCGAAAAATACACTGGACGAACTCCATCAAAATATTTCAAAAAAAAAAGAGTACGATAACCAGAAGTTGAAACGTATATCAGTACTGGAGGGATCTCTTACTGATCATATGACGCTTGAGGAAAAATATGAAATATATGCTGCGCTTTATAATGAATATAAGTCTTTTAATTACGATAAGGCTTTTTACTATTCTCAGCAAATGCAGCAAACCGGACATTTACTTAAAGATCCGGTAAAGATTGCCGATGGTAAAATTAAGTTTGGATTTATTCTTCTTTCATCCGGAATGTTTAAGGAAACATTCGATTCCCTGAATACCGTAAATGTGCGGATTCTTCCTGAAGGACTGAAGAGGGAGTATTACTTTTTAACCGCCAGAACGTATTATGACCTTGCAGACTTTGATAAGGACCGCTATTATGCACCCGTTTATAACAAGCGGGCGAGTATTTATATTGATTCGGCCATTGCTTTGGCTGCCCCGGGCTCTTATGAACAAACTTACGATCAGGGATTAAAATACCTGAAACTCGGCAACAGGGAGCGGGCTGCCGTTCTGCTCAAAAAACTTATGAATGCTTACCCGCTTAGCAATCATGAACTGGCTGTTACTGCTTCTACATTAAGTGATATTTATATTCAAAATGGAGACAATGAAGAGGCGATAGATTTGCTCATTATGGCGGCCATAGCGGATATTAAAAGCAGTACAAAGGAGGCGGCGGCCATGCTGAACCTGGCACAACTGCTGCACCGCAAAGGAGATATAAAGAATGCCTATATGTTCATTAATGAGGCTATGAATGACGCCAGCTATTACGGTGCCAGGCAAAGAAAAGTGCAGGTAAGTGCCATTTTAATGGTTATTGCTGCAGAAAAGGTAAATTCTGTTGAAGAGCAGCGCAGGGTGTTGTTTATCTACGCCTCTTCACTTACACTGCTGGCCACATTGGTGATCTTATTTGCCTTTATTATTTCAAGGCAGCTTAAAAAACTGAAGAAGGCTGATAAAGTGATTGTTCAGACTAACCATTCTCTAGAAGAAACCATTCGTAAGTTGAATGAGGCAGATAAGATCAAGGAAGAATATATTGGCTACTACTTTAACCTCATCTCAGAGTATATTGCCAAGCTGGACAAGTTTAAAAGATCGGTTAATAATAAATTGGTCACCAGAAAATTTGAAGATATACAGCTGCTGGTAAATAATATCAATTTGAAAAAAGAAAGGGAAGAATTGTTTGTGAATTTTGATAAGGCCTTTTTAACCCTGTTCCCAAATTTCGTCCATGATTTTAATGCGTTATTTGCACCGGAACATCAGGTTAAACTGAATGCTGGTCAATTCTTAAATACCGATCTGCGAATCTTTGCTTTGATCCGTCTCGGAATTAGTGATACGGAAAAAATTGCCTGCATCCTGGAGTATTCTATGAATACCATCTATAATTATAAGGCTAGAATTAAGAGTAAATCTCTGCTCCCCAACGATGATTTTGAAGATGCTATTTTGTCTATCAAGACATTATAATGCCATATCTGTTTTATATTTCGTTTATATTTTACTGGAATATTTTTTTTGTAAAATTCTGTAAATAAGGTATTTGTATTTTAATAAAATAGATTTGGTTTATATTTTGTTTTTGAAAATTGCGACTTATTTATTTATAGAGTCTCTTTGAGTTCGTAAATCAAACCAAATATGAAAACTCATCTTGAACTCCGCCGGTTGATGTACCTTCTGTACAGCAGCCTTTTTAAACCCAAGCTTCAGTTAAGGCTCGTGTTTATATCTAACTATTTTTAAAGAACCACTAACCAAATTAAACATCATGAACAAAAAATTACAAAAATCATTAGGTTTTTGCTGGCTGTTCCTGCTTATTGCTCTTGGGGCCATGGCCCAGAAAACTGCGGTAAATGGAAAGGTCACCGATACCAAAGGGATTCCGCTGCCAGGCGTGAGTATTCTTGTGAAAAGAACCAGCATTGGTCAGCTTACAGATCAAAGGGGTAATTATACTATAGAAGTCAATAATCCTTCAACTGATATCCTTGTCTTTTCTATGCTGGGTTTCCTTTCCAGGGAAATTAAGGTTTCAGATCATAATGGAGTTGTTGTGCTGGAAGATGACAATCGACAACTGAATGAAGTAGTTGTTGTTGGCTATGGTACCCAGAAGAGAAAAGATCTAACTGGATCTATAGCCTCTGTAAAAGGGGATGTTTTTAAGGATCAGCCTATTACCAATCCTACAGAAGCTTTGCAGGGTAGAATTGCGGGGGTAGATATTGTGAAAAATTCAGGCGCACCGGATGCTACTCCAAGCATTACCATTCGAGGTCTTTCTTCGCTAAACCAACCTGTTCCATTGTATATTGTTGACGGGGTAAGGATGCCGGATGGTAATAACCTGAATGTACAGGATATTGCTTCCATTGACGTATTAAAGGATGCAAGTGCCGCAGCTATTTATGGTTCTGCGGCAGCTGGGGGTGTCATTGTCATTACAACAAAGAGAGGCTCAGGTGCACCGGTCATTAATTTCAATGCCAGGTATGGTGTTACTAAGCCAAAAACCATACAATTACTGGACAAGGATGGATTTATCAGGTTGCAAAATATTGTTCATCCGCAATTTTTTACTGGTGCCCAGCACTTGGATACACTGGCCAATACCAATTGGGTAAATGTATTGTATAGAAATGCTAAAGAACAGAATTACAATCTTTCCATAGCTGGTTCGTCTTCAGATGTCAATTATCTGGTGTCTGGATTTTACAATAAGCAGGAGGGGGTTTATATTCGTAATTATTCCAATATTGCCGGTGCCCGGGTAAATACAGAATACAGTTTAGGTAAATACATAAAAATTGGCGAACAACTGTCTGTTTCTCAGCGGCAAACTGCGCCGCCCATTGGTATAGAAGCACAATTGCACAATGCTCCCTTCCGTACTTTACCAATTGTTCCGCTCTATAATAAAGATGGTTCTTATGGAACTGCGCCGGGCGGTTATAATGGATTGTCATTTGGCGGACCTAATCCTTTGGGGACTGCTAATGCCGCAGATGTAGAGAACTTAAAGAACAACCTTCAAGGAAATGTTTATGCAAATATTCTACTTCCGTTCCATCTGAGTTTCCGGACCACATTTGGTTATTCATACTATCATGAGGCCCAGAATTATTTTCAGGATGCATTTTCCATTGGATCTGTTTCTAATGCCAATAATTCCCTCAATAAACTCAGTGTAGACAGCAGACAGCTATTAAGTAATTACGTTCTGACCTATGATCAGTCATTTGGAGAACACCATTTGAATGCCATAGCTGGTTTTGAACAGATCACCAGTAAGTTTGACAACATCAATACCACAGTCGGTAGTATTGGACAGCGTGGGTTTTCTGTAATTCCGACATCTGCCAGTCAGTACGTTGTAAACGGGAAGTATGATCATAATGGTTTAATCCAATCGTATTTTGGAAGATTAAATTATAATTACAGAAACAGGTATTATTTATCAGGTTCTTTAAGGCAAGATGCCAATTACACCGTATTTGGCCCCAATAAACAAAAAGGTGTATTCCCTGCAGCATCTGCCGGCTGGAATATTTTTGAAGAGCCTTTCTTCAAATCTTTACTGCCTGTAGTGAGTTTATTAAAGATCCGTGGAAGTTACGGTGAATTAGGAAACAGTAATATTGCTCCTTATTCTTATCTGGCAGTATACGGGCCTTTTAAAAGTTTTGGAGAGAGTGGTGTCGGCGGACAGAATTTTGCTCCTGGTGCTCCGTTAATCCTGGGTAACAGTTATGGCGCCATACCTAATCCAGACTTGCATTGGGAAACGGTAAAAGAAACTAATATCGGTCTAGACGCTTCATTTTTTGATAATAAACTCTACTTCACTGCCGAATGGTACAATAAGAATACTGTAGATATGTTATATGCCCTTCCGGTTTCTCTAAGTTCTGGAATCACAAGCCCTTATATTGCCAATATAGGTGCGGTAAATAACAAAGGAGTAGATTTGATGTTGGGCTACAGAAACAAATCCGGAGAATTAGAATATGACTTAAGTGTAACTGCCGGGTTCAATAAGAACAATGTAACCCGACTGGACGGGACTTCTACTGGTGCGCTTTATGATGGTTATAATTATTATAGCAGTGGTGATGCTGGCTATAATATGATGCCAAATCAAACCATTACGATCAGCAGAGCCGGATTGCCATTTGGTTCATTTTATGGGTACAAATCATTGGGAATATTTAAAACTGACGCAGATGCTGCCGTTCAAAAAGTAGGAGGAGTAACTTCCCGTGCGGGCGACTTGCAATTTGAGGATCTGGATGGAAACCATAATATTACCGATGCAGATCGTCAGGTTATTGGCAATCCCAATCCAAAACTGGTCTATGGGATCAATCTGCGTTTAAATTATAAAGGTTTCGATGTAGCTATGTTGTTTAACGGGGTGGCAGGTGTTGATCTGTTCAACGGCGTAAAAGCTTATGAAATGTCTCCGTTTTCTGATGGTAACACCACATCCAAGGTATTTAATGCTTCCTTCCTTGGAGATAACCAGCTTACTGATCAGCCGCGGTTAGGTGTAGTAAACAATGGAACCTTTGTTTTGGATCCCAATAAAAACTACAGTTCAGTAAACAGTTACTTTGTGGAGAAAGGAGATTATCTGAAATTGAAAAATTTACAGATCGGCTATACATTTTCCAATGCTGTGCTTCAGAAATTGCGGATTAAAAAAGCAAGGGTCTTCGTAATGGGAAACAATTTATTCACCATTACAAAA
>NZ_DATMRL010000273.1:0-6140 GCF_035566355.1 Pedobacter sp. | reverse complement strand
ATCAATAGTCAGAAATTTTCTTTTGTTGTTCCATCTGCATTAAATGTGGATGCCACAGCACTAACCTCCGATCTTACTTTCAGCTCTGAACATGTGTTTTCGATATATGTTTCTGGACTAAAGGTAGTTGCAGATGATGTATTTAAGAATACAACACCAACCGGAGAAATTTCTGACCTATGGTCTACCAGGACTAAGCTGGATGCGATGTTCCAGGCTTCATTAGTTGGCTATGGAACAGATATTCGTAAACCAGGAGCTTCTAAAAATCTTTGGAGTGAGGTAACCACCTCAATTGTCTATACGAAGAAGTACTGGTGTGACAACGATCTTAATGTAAGGCAACGGATCATTCCGGTAATCCGCCTCGCAGAGCTTTATTATATCGCTGCAGAGTGTGCGCCAACCATGGAAGAGGGGATAAACTACCTGAATACAGTAAGGGTCAATCGCCTGATCCCCGCATTAGCCGTTCCGGCCACGCGTGATGCCTTTGAAAGCGAGATTCTGTTGGAGTACCGAAAGGAGTTTTATGCTGAGGGACAACTGTGGTTCTATTTTAAACGTAAGAATACGGTAACGATTCCGGATGGCGCAGCCAACCCCATGACTAAAGACAATTACATTTTTCCATTACCTGATGCCGAGGTGGAATTTGGTACATCGGGAACTAATTAAGAAATGATTATGAAACTGATCGCAAAAAGAGGCTTGGTGATGATGATCATCACTTTGACTTTTCTATCCTGTAAAAGAGATAAAGAATTATTATTTAATGAGCCAGGGGCCATATACGTAACGTCTCTGCCAGACAGTACCGTCTTTACCTTTGCCACCTCGCCAGACGTCAAAGTTACCGATACCGTGTTAATTACATATCGGATCATTGGCAACGCCGCTGCAAAAGATCGTCAGATTCGTCTGGAGCCAAGGGATGGAGCAACTGCAAAGGCAGGATACCATTATAAAATTGGTCCGGCATTAGTAAAAGCTAATGCGTTTAGTGCAACGGTGCCAGTATATGTTTACCGGAAACCGGGCCTTAAAGACAGTACAGTTAATGTGATTCTCGATATTAAAGAAAATGCTGATTTTAAACCAGGTTTTACCAATCAGCTGAGGTATAAAATATCCATTTCGGATGTTTTGTCTAAGCCTACGATTTGGGATGCAGTCTGGGCATCTTATTTCGGAAGCTATTCTGTAGTAAAGTTTAAATTCCTGTTAGCGGTTACCGGAAAAACCAATTGGAATTCTTCACCGCTTCCCCAAGACTCCCGTTATCTTTCTCAAAAGGCCAAGAACGAATTGCTGGCCTATAATCAAGCCCATGGACCTCTGATAGATGAATTTGGGATAGAGGTTACATTCCCTTAACAATTGATGAAGAATTAATAAAATGATTATGAAAAGAATATATAAAAAATATGCTGCGCTGTTATTTCTTCTGATCGCTGTGTTGTTGGTGCGTTGCACAAAAGACCATAGCAACCAGGATTTAACGCCTGTAAATTTGGTTGCGCTATCGGATCCGAAATCTAAAGCTGTTTTTACCGTTTTTCAGGGTGATACCTTAAAACTGAAACCCACCCTGTCACAGAGTATGGGTAATGATCTCAGTCAACTGGAATTTTCCTGGCTTGTTTATAATAACAATGGTGCATTGAGCTTGGCTGCACCGCGCATTACAATCTCTAACGAGTATGAATTGAAATATCTGGTTAAGGGTGACCCTTTTATTTTAGGAGAGCCTTATGTAGTACGTTTAACTGTGAAAAACAAAGCTACGGGCGTTAATTTTTTCCTTAACTACAATATTTTAATCGGGAACAAATATGGTACAGGCTGGTTGGTATTGGAAGATAAAAGTGGGAAGGGAGATCTTTCGTTCGTTTTTCCAGACAATACAGTTGAACATGGTATTTATACAGACCGCAATACAACCCAACTGGTTGGGCCAAGAAAATTAGAACTTACACCTTTTCCAGTTGGAGATGATATTTCTGCGGTAGGAAAGCGTCTATACATTTTGGCACAGAGTGGGAGCCAGGAGTATAATTATTTAACGATGGTTAAAAAATTTGATTACAGTTATGAGTTTTTCAGCCCTCCGGCCGTTCAAAATCCACAGGTGATGACCTGGACCAGCCAATATGTGTATAGCGGGGTGAGAAGCCCGGCATTGGGTATTGTAGTTAACAATAATAAAGCACACTCCAACCTGGTAGGTGGTTTTCCAGGAGTTAAAAAATGGGGAGATGTTGCCCTGAACCCTCAAGGGAGCAATGATTATTCGCTGGCACCTTTCGTTGTTGGCGGACCAACCTATCCTGCAATTGTCTATGACAATAAGGATAAACGTTTTTATCACATCAGGGCCTACAACCCAAGTCCCGTAGCGGGTTCTCTTGAATCTTTTCCTTCAGGAGGAACAGCTGGAGTTAGTAGCGTATTTGAGATGAATAATGTCGGAATGACCATGTTATTTCAAGATTCTGCTGACGTAGTGCACGAGTATAATGCATTAATGAAGAATGATGACAACCAGGCTTATTTGCTAAGGTACAAAACAACAAATACGACAGCTGCACCAAATATTACACTGGCAAAGGTATTGATGAATGCACCTGGTATACTCACCTATACTGCAGCAGCCGGATCAACTTCTACGCCACACATTTATTATAGTAATGACAATAAAGTATCCTGTTATGAGACGAGTTCTAATACAGTTGTAGAAAGCTATTCGTTTCCGGTTGGGGAGCAAATTACAGCCATAAAGTATGCAAAGTATACCCCTAATGATACAGATCCGGTAAAAAAGGCAAGGTTGGTTGTGGCTACCTGGAACGGAACAGAAGGACGCTTATATTATTTCACCATCAGCAGTACAGGAAGCATGGGTAATTATACCAATATGTTCAAGGGTTTTGGGAAAATAGTAGATATAGCTTACAAATATTAAACAACATAAAAACAATATAATGATGCATTTAATAAAATTAAAAAAATACCTGAGACCTAAAGTGCTGTTTGCAATGGCTGTTTTATGCGGTAGCTCGGTTTATGCGCAAAATAAAGGTAACTATTCCATCTCTGGTCAGATTGAAGGGCTGGCTGACGGAAAAGTCTTCTTGAGTACAAGGTATCTGGGCAAAGATTTAACAGATTCTACAGAAGCAAAAAGTGGAAATTTTAACTTCAAAGGAACCAGCCCCGGCACACTGATCTATAGTTTACGCTTGGGCAAGCAACAGTATATGTCTGTAGTTATCCAGCCAAATGAAAATGTAAAAATAAAAGGAAATTTTAACCATCTGGACAATGCAGAAATTACGGGTGCCGGGGCACAAAAAGTTTGGGAAGAGTGGTTAAAGAAATGGTCGGCGATCAGAGATTATGCCGGGCATCTTTATAAAATGGCCGACAGCATCGGCAAAGGTGACCGATCTGTTGTGGATGCCGGATTTGCGCAGTTGAACCTACGGTTAATTGACACTGTGGATGCTTTTGTGAAACGATATCCCTCATCGGCAATTGCCTCATTTGTAATTATGGATCGTTTTGTTACTTATCCCAATCCAGAAAAAGCACAAAGCAATTATGCTGCTCTAACTTCTGTTGGAAAGAATACGATTTATGGCAAAGAGCTTGGTCAGGCAATTGCAGTGAGTGCAAAGACCGGTCTTGGCGTAAAACCAGATTTTACCTTGCCCGACCGGGAGGGTAAAAATTTTAAACTCTCTTCATTAAAAGGAAAAGTAGTGTTAGTCGATTTCTGGGCCAGCTGGTGCGGACCTTGTAGAAAAGAGAACCCTAATCTGGTGAAAGCTTATGCAAAATACCATGAGAAGGGATTTGAAATAGTTGGGGTGTCGCTGGATGACAAGAAAGATGCCTGGCTTAAAGCAATTGATGCAGATAAACTAAATTGGTTACATGTGTCAGACTTAAAAGGTTGGAAAAGCAATTTGGCCACTGAGTATGGTATCCGGTCTATTCCTACCAGTTTTCTTGTTGATGTGAACGGAAAGATTATCGCAAAGGATTTGAGAGGTGAGGCGCTGGAAAAGAAATTAGCAGCCATCTATAATTAAAAGTATAAAGGCCATGCATATCGCATGGCCTTTATACTTTTAAGGGATCTGCTGCCTGGCGGGATGCTTCCCAACCGATTATTGCATTTTTACGCACTGTACCCCAATGATATTGACCAATATCTCCGGTAGATTTAATTACACGATGACATGGGATCAAAAATGCAATCGGGTTATTACCTAAATCCTATATAAATAACTTGTGTTCATTTTACCCAAGCTCATAAATTGGCATTGATATTTGTCAACAAAATTCTATATTATATGTCATTGGATTCGCAGGCTTGAGCAGTGATCTTTACATCAGCAACTTTCTAAAGAAAAGAAAGTGCTGTTCACCTTAAAGAATGTAAACGATGAAAAAACTACTTACACTAATGATTGCGGTCTTTTCCGTGATCGATGCAGATGGCAGACGCATGATACCCGCCTACAAGGTCGTCTATAAATTATTTCGGGGGTTATTACAATATCAAGCAATCAATTCTATTTTATAAACTCAACAATAAAAAAAATGAAAAAAATATTTTTATTTCTGGTTGTAATTTCAATCAGTGTCGCGTCTTTCGCACAAACCAGATGGGTGGTAGATCCGTTGCACACTTTTGTCGGCTTTTCGGTCAGACATATGGGAATTTCGTTTGTAGAAGGTTCATTTAAGAAATTTGATGGATCTGTCGTTGCAGTCAAGCCCGATTTGACCGATGCAAAAATCAGCTTTATTGTAGATGTAAATAGTATTTCTACCGATGTGGAACAGCGCAATACACACCTAAAGTCGGATGATTTTTTTAACGTGGAGGTTTATCCCAACATGACTTTCGAAAGTATCTCGTTTAAAAAGCTAAAAGACAACGATTATGAACTTATCGGGAAACTAACCATTCGTGATGTTACCAAAACCGTTAAATTTAAGGTAGCATTTGGAGGTACTACAAAAGATCCGCAGGGAAATACCCGGGCCGGATTCTCTGCAACTACTACAATCAACCGTCTGGATTATCACATAAAATATGATCCAACCGGTACAGGTGTTGGTCAAGATATCCGGATTAGCTTAAATCTGGAATTTATACAGGCAAAATAACCGGAAAAAAAATAAAATATCCCAGCTACTGTAAAGAAAGCAAACATTATTGAACAATGGCTTTAAAAAGCTTTTGTTATATCTAATTTTTTAAAGGATGTTTATAAGAAGAACAGTCTGGCCATGGAAATGGTAATCAAGTGACCTCAAAGACACAGGACATCGTTATGAATGAACTGAAATTGTATGGAATACCAAATTCACCTGAAATATATCCAATCAGGGATTTTTTAAAACGTAGCGTGGTTGATTTTGAGTGGGTAGATATTAGCCATGATAACCTGGGATGGGGGCAGAGTATCACTTCTTTTAATAATCCTTACAAACACCCTGCAATAGAGTTTCCTGATGGAAAAGTTATTGTTAACCCATCGCTGGAACAAATTGCCTGTAACCTGGGATGGATTACCAAACCCAAATACGCAGAGTATGATCTGTCGATTTATGGAGCAGGTCCTGCGGGCTTGAGTGCTGCCGTTTACGCTGCATCTGAAGGATTGAAGACTATTCTTGTAGAACGGGAGGCTATTGGAGGGCAGGCGGGAACTAGTTCACTTATCGAAAACTATATGGGATTTCCGCAAGGGATTTCCGGAGCTGAACTGGCAGAACGGGCAAGGCAGCAAGCTCTAAAATTTGGTGTAGAGATTCTTTTGCTGAAGGAAGGAATAAAAGGATCTTTTCGGGATAAAAGAATTTATGTTGATTTTGCATCAGGAGAAAAACTGGTAGCTAAAAGCAATATTTGTGCTACTGGTGTAGAATATGCAAAGCTTAATCTTTTGGATGAGAACAGGTTCTTTCATAAAGGTATCTATTATGGAGCAGGTGCCAGTGAAGCCTTTTTCTGCCAGGACAAGGATATTTACATTGTTGGAGGGGGAAACTCTGCGGGACAAGCTGCTGTTTATTTTTCCGGTTTCGCAAAGCGGGTTTTTATGGTTATAAGAAAAGGA
>NZ_DATMRL010000272.1:0-8598 GCF_035566355.1 Pedobacter sp. | reverse complement strand
ACCCGGTTGCTTTAACTTATGATGAGGCTTTAGCTGCTAAACAAACTGCTGATGCTTTAAAAGGTGACCTGGATGCTGCAAAAGCAGACAATGCCCGTTTAAGATCAGAAATGAATGATCTGTTGAAAGACAGCGATGGTGACGGTGTAGCAGATAAACTGGATAAATGCCCAGGTACGCCTTCTGGTACAGTAGTAGATGGTTCAGGTTGTCCACTAGTTGTTCCTGCTCCGGTGATCAAAGAAAAAGTGATTGTTACTGAAGCAGACAGAAAAGTAGTGAACGAGGCAATCAAAAATCTTGAATTTGATCTTGGAAAAGCAACCATCAGACCTAAATCTTATCCTACTTTAAATAGAGTTGCGGCTTTATTGGTAGAGAAAAACTTTAGCCTGAAATTAGCAGGTCATACCGATAATACTGGTTCAATGGCTTTAAACCTGAGATTATCTAAAGACAGAGCGGAGTCTATCAAAGCTTATCTGGTTTCTCAAGGTGCTAATGCATCAAGAATCGAGGCAACTGGTTATGGTCCAAACCAACCAATTGCAACCAATAAAACAAAAGCTGGACGTCAGAAAAACAGAAGGGTAGAATTTACCTTGTTCTAAGACTGTAAGCAGTTGATTTTTAAAGCCGCACCTTTAAAGGTGCGGCTTTTTTTTGTGCTTTTTTTGATGAAATTATACTTGCTTTAAAGTTTAATATTCATTAGCTTTGTTATGCAAGCATAATAATTAATGAAACAGCAGGAAACAATAGATTATTTTTTAAAAGTGGTTTGGCAGAATGTGTCCAACAGCTATAACCAGATTGCTTCGGGATTTGGTATAACACAGGCCATTGGTTATGTGTTGATTAATATCGAGAGAGAAGGTACTGCGGTTTCCAAACTGGCCGGTCTTCTTGGTGTAAAAGCAACCAGTTTGTCCAGAATGTTAAACAATATGGAAGATCTGGGGTTAATTTACAGGGAAACTTCTGCTGGTGATAAACGATCAGTAAAGGTTTTCTTAACAGACCTTGGCCGGGAGAAGAGACAGATGGCGAAAGGTGTGGTGATTGCTTTTAATGAGTACCTGAACGAAAACCTCAGTGTACAGGAAAAAAGCAATTTGCTGCTTACCCTGCAGAAATTGAATAAACTAACTTTAGCATATACAAGTACTACAGATGATGATAAACAAAAAGATAAATAAGGTAGCAGTTTTGGGCTCAGGTATCATGGGTTCACGTATTGCCTGTCACTTTGCGAATATAGGTGTAGAGGTATTGTTGTTGGATATTGTACCCAAAGAAGGACCCCGGAATGGTATTGTGGATGCGGCTTTACAAACGGCGGTAAAAACCAATCCTTCTCCGGTTTATTCTAAAAAGGTTTTGAACAGGATTACTACCGGTAATTTTGAAGACGACATGGCTAAGATAGCTGGCTGTGACTGGATTATAGAGGTTGTTGTTGAAAATATTGATATTAAGAAGAAAGTTTTTGAGCAGGTGGAACAGCATCGTAAGCCCGGTACCCTGGTGACTTCAAATACATCTGGCATTCCAATTCATTTAATGGCAGAAGGAAGGTCTGATGACTTTAAAGCTAATTTTTGTGGCTCCCATTTCTTTAATCCGCCAAGGTATCTGCGTTTGCTGGAGATTATTCCTACAACGCAGACTAAACCGGAAATTGTGGATTTCCTAATGCATTACGGGGATAAGTTTCTTGGGAAAACCACTGTGCTTTGTAAAGATACTCCTGCATTTATTGCCAATAGGGTAGGCGTTTATTCTATTATGGCATTATTGCACCTGGTAGAGAAAATGGATCTTACGGTAGAGGAAGTGGATAAATTTACCGGACCCGCACTGGGCAGACCTAAATCGGCTACTTTCCGGACCACGGATGTAGTTGGATTGGATACGATGGTTAAGGTGGCGAAAGGCTTGTATGACAACTGTCCTGAAGATAAGGCACATGACTTATTTAAATTGCCGGCTTATGTAGAGAAAATGGATGCCAATAAATGGCTGGGCGATAAAACAGGTCAGGGTTTTTATAAAAAAACTAAAAATGCGGAGGGCAAAACAGAGATCCTTGCGCTGGACCTTAAAACACTGGAATACCGTCCTCAGGAGAAGGTTAAATCTGCAACGCTGGACTTGACCAAGCCGATGGAGAATGTAAAAGACCGGATGAAGATTTTTGCTGCGGGCAAAGACAAAGCTGCAGAACTCTTCAGGGCTTCTTCTTTCGGTTTGTTTGAATATGTGTCTGACCGGATTCCTGAAATTTCTGATGAATTGTACCGGATAGATGATGCTATGAGGGCCGGTTTTGGATGGGATTTAGGTCCTTTTGAAATTTGGGATGCTGTAGGTGTACAAGCCGCATTGGAAGGGATGAAAACTTATGGACATCAGGCAGCTGCCTGGGTACAGGAAATGCTGGCTGCGGGACATACTTCTTTCTATAAAGTAGAGGATGGTGTGAAGAAATATTATGATATTCCTTCTAAATCTTATAAAGCTGTGCCCGGGGCTGAAGCCTTTATTATCCTGGATAATTTGCGTGCAAACAAAACCATATGGAAGAATTCTGGTGCTTCAATCATTGATCTGGGCGACGGGATTCTAAACGTAGAGTTTCATTCAAAAATGAATACGATTGGGGGAGATACTTTGCAGGCGATTAATAAAGCAATTGATTTGGCAGAAAAGGAGTACAGAGGGCTGGTTATTGGGAACGATGGAGCTAATTTCTCTGCCGGGGCCAATGTTGGAATGATCTTTATGATGGCTGTAGAACAAGAGTGGGAGGAGTTGAACCTGGCGATCAGAACCTTTCAGAATACGTCTATGCGTATTCGTTATTCTTCTATTCCTGTGGTCGTGGCACCGCATAATTTGACACTGGGTGGTGGATGTGAATTCAGTTTGCATGCAGACCATGTGCAACTCAATGCGGAGACTTACATGGGACTGGTAGAGTTTGGTGTGGGTGTGATCCCTGGCGGAGGTGGAACCAAAGAGTTTGCCTTGCGTGCTTCTGATGAGTATAAGGAAGATCAGATTGTGCAAAATGTATTGAAGGATCGCTTCCTGACCATTGGAATGGCGAAAGTATCTACTTCTGCGGTGGAAGCTTTTGAACTGGGATATTTGCAGCAGGGTAAATATGCCATCAGTATGAACAGAAGCCGTTTGATTGCTGATGCTAAAGCTAAGGCCATTGAGCTGGCTGAGGCGGGCTATACACAGCCGGTTAGACGGAAAGACATTAAGGTTTTGGGAAAACAAGGCCTGGGAATAGTATATGCAGGTGCAAATACCATGTATTCCGGACATTATATTTCAGAACACGATAAAAAAATCTCAGAAAAATTAGGCTGGGTGATGTGCGGTGGGGACTTGTCTTCGCCAACAGAGGTTACAGAGCAATACCTGCTGGACCTGGAAAGGGAAGTGTTCCTGTCGCTTTGCGGAGAACGCAAAACTTTGGAACGGATACAGAGTATCGTAACTAAAGGAAAACCGCTAAGAAACTAATTAAGATCATTAAAAAGACATAGACATGCAGGAAGCATATATTATAGCAGGATATCGTACAGCTGTGGGCAAGGCCCCTCGCGGTGTATTTCGTTTTACAAGGGCAGATGATTTGGCTGCTGAGGTGATCAGGCATCTGGTGGCTTCGGTGCCTAATCTGGATAAAGCGCAGATTGATGATGTGATTGTAGGTAATGCAACGCCGGAGGCGGAGCAGGGTTTGAACGTGGGAAGGATGATTTCCCTGATGGGCCTGGATACGGATAAGGTGCCAGGTGTTACGGTGAACAGGTATTGTGCATCTGGACTCGAGACTATTGCAACAGCAGTGGCTAAGATCAGAAGCGGTATGGCAGATTGTATCGTTGCCGGCGGTGTGGAAGTGATGTCGGGTATGCCTTTTGGCGGCTGGAAAGTAGTGCCCAATCCTGAGGTGGCAAAGAACAATCCGGATTGGTACTGGGGAATGGGTTTAACTGCAGAGGCTGTGGCTAAAGAATATAAAGTGAGCCGGGAAGATCAGGATGAGTTTTCTTATCATTCCCATCAAAAAGCAGTAGAAGCGATCAAAAATGGCCATTTGAAAGATGGTATTTTACCCATTACGGTGCATGAAAATTACCTCGATTCGAATCTTAAAAAGCAAAGCAGGGAATACGTGGTCGATACAGATGAGGGGCCAAGAGCCGATACCTCTATAGAAAAACTGGCGAAGTTAAAGCCTGTTTTTGCTGCAGATGGTTGTATTACAGCGGGAAATTCTTCCCAGACCTCTGATGGTGCTGCATTTGTGCTGGTGGTTTCGGAGAGTAGACTGAAAGAACTGGGGGTTGCTCCGATTGCAAGACTGGTGAGTTATGGCATTGCAGGTGTACCACCAAGGATCATGGGGATAGGGCCGATATATGCCATTCCAAAAGCCCTGAAACAGGCCGGTATGAAACTGGAAGAACTGGATCTGATTGAACTGAATGAGGCTTTTGCTTCACAGTCTTTGGCTGTGGTGAGGGAATTGGGGATCAATACCGATATTTTGAATGTGAATGGTGGGGCGATTGCGTTAGGGCATCCATTGGGTTGTACTGGAGCAAAGTTATCTGTACAGTTGTTCAATGAACTGAAAAGAAGAAATAAGAAATATGGTATGGTGACCATGTGTGTGGGCAGCGGACAAGGCGCTGCAGGTATTTTTGAGTTATTATAAAAAAACAGATCTGATCATTTTTAACGATCCGCAAGGAAATAAGTATTATGGAAACTACAGATAAAAAAACGATAAAAGGTGGCGAATTTCTAATTAAAGACACCACTTATCAGGAGGTTTTTATTCCTGAAGAATTTGATGAAGAACAACGGATGATTGCACAAACCTGCCGTGATTTCCTGGCGGCAGAGGTTTATCCTAACCTGGACCGGATTGATAAACTGGAAGAAGGTTTGATGCCTTCTTTGCTGACTAAAGCTGGTGAGCTGGGTATTCTGGGGGTTTCTATTCCTGAAGAATACGGTGGCTTTGGTAAAAATTTCAATACCTCTATGCTGGTTGCAGATGTGATTGGTGCCGGACATTCTTTTGCGGTCGCTTTATCTGCACATACGGGTATTGGTACTTTGCCGATCTTATATTATGGAAATGAAGAACAGAAAGCAAAGTATATTCCTAAACTGGGAACTGGTGAGTGGAAAGCAGCCTATTGTTTAACGGAGCCAAATTCGGGATCTGATGCGAATTCCGGAAAGACAAAAGCGAAGTTGAGTGCGGATGGTAAACATTATATCATCAACGGACAGAAAATGTGGATCACTAATGGTGGTTTTGCTGATGTATTTATTGTGTTTGCGAAGATAGATGATGATGCAAATTTAACGGCTTTTATTGTAGAGCGGGAATTTGGCGGAGTAACCATGAATCCTGAAGAGCATAAAATGGGGATCAAGGGCTCTTCTACCAGACAGGTTTTCTTTAATGATTGCCCGGTACCGGTAGAGAATATGTTGTCTGAACGTCAGAATGGGTTTAAGATTGCTGTAAACATTCTGAATATAGGTCGGATTAAATTGGCTGCAGCGGCTATCGGGGCTTCCAAATCTGTAATTGATACTGCAGTAAATTATGCCAATGAGCGGGTTCAGTTTGAACGTCCGATTTCAAAATACGGAGCGATAAGGTATAAGCTTGCTGAAATGGCCACTAAAGTGTACGCTGTAGAGTCTGCAAATTATCGTGCGGGTCAAAATATTGATGATGCTTATGAAGCTTTGGTTGCCGGCGGGATGGATGCCAGCAAGGCCAAGCTGAAATCAACAGAACAATTTGCTGTTGAGTGCGCTATTTTGAAAGTTTGGGGATCTGAGGCACTGGATTATGTGGTAGATGAGGGTGTTCAGATTTATGGTGGTATGGGATTTTCTGCTGAGGCGCCTATGGACAGGGCTTACAGGGATGCCAGGATCAACAGGATATTTGAGGGCACCAATGAGATCAATCGTTTACTGACGGTAGACATGATGCTGAAGCGCGCAATGAAAGGAGAGCTGGATTTGATGACACCTGCAACTGCGGTGGCCGGAGAACTGATGTCTATTCCTGATTTTGGTGAGGAGGATACAACCTTATTTGCTGCGGAGAAAAAGATCATTAAGAATCTGAAAAAAGCGACCTTAATGGTGGCTGGGTCTGCAGTACAGAAGCTCATGATGAGCCTGTCTAAAGAACAGGAGATCTTAATGAACATTGCAGACATGGCGAGTTATGTGTATGTAGCGGAATCTGCGATGCTGAGAACAGAGAAACTGGTGAGCCTGAGAGGAGAGGAGGCTTGTGCCGGACAGCTGAACATGATGAGGATCTATTTTGTGGAAGCGGTAGATGCAGTTCAAAAAGCGGGGAAAGAAGCTTTGTGGTCTTTTGCGGAAGGCGATGAATTGAGAATGATGATGGTTGGATTGCGCAGATTTACAAAAATGGAACCGTTCAATGTAAAGGAATTACGTCAGAAAGTAGCGCAGGAACTGATTGCTGCAAATAAATATTGTTACTAATTATCCCCGTCTCGAATGATTCAGGCGTCTCCATATCTGTGGGGGCGCCTTTTTTATTGATTTGTTAAAAATGGTTAAAAATTGTTCTATCCCTAATAAAAGACTATTTTTGTGCATTATGTTAAAAAACAAGATTTTATTGGTTGCAGTTGCTTTTGCAGGCATAATATCTTCCTGTAGTAAGGATACCCCTTATGACAAGAGCGCTCAATTTAAGATCGATTCAGCGTTGATTGAGAAGTATATTGTGAACAATGGAATCAAAGATGTTAAAAAAGAAAAAGGCGTATTTTACAAGATTGTTAACCAGGGAACCGGCACAGATCAAATTGATTTGACGGATACACTTGCTTTATTTTATGATGGACGAGTATTGGGGGCTGTAAAAGCCTTCGATTCTGTGGCAACAGCTACACCCCGCAGTTTTGTATTAAAAGATGTCATATTGGGCTGGCAGATTGGTGTCCCGTTAATTAAGAATGGAGGAAGGATTCGTTTGATCATTCCTTCAACACTGGCTTATGTTGACCGGCCAGTTGGTCCAATCCCTGCGAATTCAATTCTTGATTTTAACATTAATATAAATCAAGTTACAAAAAAGAAAAAAACCATAACCCCATAAATAATTAAGAATGCTTAAAAAATTATCAGCATCATATATAGTGGCTATTACAGGCCTGTTGGTCCTATTTGCTTCCTGTAAAAAAGAATACGAATCCATTCAGGATACGGATGATTCTAAAATTCAGCAATTTATATCGTCAAATAACCTGACAATGGTTAAGGATTCTACCGGGTTCTATTCATCGGTGACAAACCCTGTTTCAGGAGATCTGCTGAAAAGTACGGATTCTGTATTGTACCACGTTAGTTTGAAATCTATGCAGAGTGGGACGGTATATTATGCAGATGCTGCAAATGGAAATTATGGTACATTGGTTGGCTATACGAATAGTGTGTCTATCTATACGTCTACCACTTCGACAGGAATTGCTATTGAGGGTATTAGAAGGTCATTGCTGAAAGTTATTCCGGGTGGTACCCTAAGACTTTTGGTGCCTTCTTATCTTGCTTTTGGAAAGAATGGTTCTTCTACACTGGGTGTGCCTTCCAATGAAGTTTTAGATGTAACCGTGACCACTTTCCCTTATAAGAAACAGAGTGATCTTGATGATAAAAAGATTACCGATTTTATAGCTGCAAAGGGTATTACAGGTGCTGTAAAGGATCCGGCAGGTATTTATTATGTGATTACAGAACCTGGAACGGGAACGGATGTGATCAACCTGGGGACAACTATTACGGCAAAATATACAGGAAGATACCTGGATGGAACAACATTTGATTCCAATACTGATGGTACTTTTTCAACCACATTAACCAGTGTGATCCAGGCTTGGGGCAGAACCATTCCACGTATCCGAAAAGGCGGTAAAATAAGGATCATCACACCTTCACGCTGGGCTTATGGAACTGCGGGATCTTTGAATTCCTCAACAGGTCTTTTAACAATTCCGAGAAATGCTGTTCTGGATTTTGATATTGAAGTTACAGATGTAGCGAATAACTAATTAAACTTATCCAGTGCATCCTTAAATGTGCTCAGGACTCGTTCTCTGGCAAAAGCATGTTCAACAATAGGTTGAACATGCTTTTTTGTTTTGTAAGCGGGTGCCCACCGGTAGATATAGGTCTGATCCGGGTCAAATTTTTTGGCCTGCAGTTCTGGATTGAATACCCGGAAATACGGAGCTGCGTCATTACCGCATCCACAAGCCCACTGCCATCCACCAACATTACTGGCCATTTCATAATCGAGTAGTTTTTCTGCGAAATAGGCTTCTCCCCATCTCCAGTCGATCAAGAGGTGTTTGGTTAGAAAACTGGCTACAACCATTCTGACGCGGTTGTGCATATAGCCTGTTTGATTGAGCTGTTTCATCCCGGCATCTACAATGGGGTATCCGGTTTCACCCTGGCACCAGGCTTCGAACTCCTTTTCGTTATTCCGCCATT
>NZ_DATMRL010000271.1:0-8121 GCF_035566355.1 Pedobacter sp. | reverse complement strand
TGTTCGTAATGGTATAAATACCTGGATAAAGAACTTCCCCCTCCAGTTTCACTTGTTTCTGCACCTGATAGCCTTCTGAACTCCGAACAGAAATCACATCAAATGGTTTCAATACAAAATTCTCCCCTAACTTCAGATTCTGGTCTACATTCACTGTAAACACCTCTGCGGTTCTCGCTGATGCAGAAGTTGCATCACTATTTTTGATCCGCCTCGAAATCTCAATGCGGTTAGGTGTAGCCCCTTCTTTAAAGCCACCCGCCATTTGGATCACATCTTCCAGATTCATATTGTCTGCATAGTCAAATGAACCCGGCGCTCTCACTTCTCCCTGGATACTTACTTTGTATTCGTCCCTTAGATCAAATAAAGAAGATATGGTGATCTTATCTTCCCTTTGCAAAGAGATATCTGCATCTGTACCTGCAACGATTTTAGCCACGTCAAAGGAAATCAGGGCCTGTGTATTATCTGGATTTAAACGGCTGATATAGCCCCTGTTTAAAAAGGCATCTTCTGTTAAACCATCTGCTTTTTTAATCAATCCCTTTAAGGTTAGACCCTTTTCCAATTCATACTGACCTGGACGAAATACTGCACCGACGATTTCCACACGGTTCTCAAAACGATCCAGAATCCCTTCTACCACATATTTATCTCCATTCTTAGGTGTGTATGTGCTGAACTCTGCCGCAGATATATCGGTTAAACGTCTTTCTTTAGCCGTATTCTGGAAAACTTTAACCTTGGCTGTATAAGCCTGCATGTTAAAGCCACCGGCGAAATCCAGTACGTTTTGAAAAGTTTCCCCTTTCACCACTTCGTACAAAGCAGATCTTTTGATTTCACCTATAATTTCTACACGTGTTTTATATACCGGAATATTGATGACATCCTGATCCTGTAAACGAATATTTCCTTTCTGAATACCGTTCACCAGGAAGTCATAGGCATCAATCGTACTTACAATCCTATTGTTGCGGATCACCTGGATATTACGGAAAGATCCATTGTCATTTGGGCCACCCGAAGCATACAATGCATTAAATACAGTGGCTAAAGAAGGTAAAGTATAGGTACCTGGCTTAACCACCTCTCCTGTTAAAACAACTTTAATGCTTCTGATATTACCCAGGTTAACCGTTACATTGGAACGTCCGGAACGCAATGCCGGGTAAGTCTTAGACATTAATCCCCTCAATTTGGAACTTGCCTGTTCCATAGACAAGCCTGCAACAGAAACCAAGCCTACATATTGTAAACGAATAGTACCGTCAGGGCTTACTTTTAATCGGTAATTCGCCTCATTATCCCCAGTCAAATCAATCAATAACTCATCATCCGGCCCAATCACATAACTTCTGGGCGTGGCCATTCTTAAATTCGGTTCAAAAGTAATTTCGCTGTTTTTAAACAACTCTGACCCAAATATTTTAGGCTTAACAATACCCATTAAATCCTTTTGTAACAGATCTACTTTATCAAGGGAATCCTTTTTCTTTCCCTGATTTTTATCACCCAGATATTGACGGCTGTCTTCCGTATCGTTTCCCTGATCTGTTTTTTTCTTTGAACCCGTGCCAGTTGTAGAATCCGGATTTTGTTTCCTGATTTTCTCTACCCTCGCCCTTAATTTCAGAATCTCGTCCGATTTCATTCCTTGCGCCGCAGCCATCTGTTCCAGCTGTGCATCTGTATAACCCACAGATTCCGCTCTTTCCATCATCTGACGGATTTGCGTATCAGACAGTTCGTCTACTTTGACATTGGCATAATTCGTTGTGGTTTGGGCTGAAAGCCGGGTTGCACAAACCAAACAACTTATTATTAAAAGGAGAAATAGGGTAAATGTTCTTTTCATAGGTATCCGATTAGATCGGGCATTTGTAATATATTATTCGAAATAGTTCAGCGTCTTAAATCCGCCGTCCTTTAAGTATTCATCTTTTTTCATCAGGTGCAGATCGGAAACCACCATATCTTTCACCAATGCAGGCAGATCATATTTTGGAGACCAGCCCAATTGTGTTTTTGATTTGGTTGGATCACCCAGCAATAAATCTACTTCAGTAGGTCTAAAATATTTTGGATCTACTTTAACAACCGTTGTACCTGGTTTCAGGTAAATGTCGTTCAAACCCAATTCTTTCACTTTTTGCTGGTCTACATCAATAACCACTCCTTTTTCATTTTCGTCTTTTCCAGAGAATTCTATCTCAATGCCCAGTTCTGCAAAACTCATTCTTACAAAATCCCGAACAGTTGTTGTAATTCCTGTAGCAATAACGTAATCTTCTGCTTTATCTTGTTGTAAGATCAGCCACATGGCTTCTATATAATCTTTTGCATGTCCCCAATCGCGTTGAGCAGATAAATTACCCAAATACAGGCAGTTCTGTAGCCCTAAAGCAATCTTAGCCGCTGCGCGGGTAATTTTACGGGTTACAAAAGTTTCCCCCCTTAAAGGACTTTCGTGGTTAAACAAGATTCCATTGCAGGCAAACATATTATAGGCTTCACGATAGTTTACCGTGATCCAATACCCGTAGATCTTGGCCACCGCATAAGGTGAACGCGGGTAAAAAGGTGTGGTTTCGCTTTGTGGAACAGCCTGAACCAGACCATACAATTCTGAAGTAGAGGCCTGATAGATCCTGGTTTTCTTTTCCAAACCTAAAATCCGTACCGCTTCCAACAATCTTAAAGTTCCTATTCCATCAGCATTGGCCGTATATTCCGGCATTTCAAAGCTCACATGCACATGGCTCATCGCCGCCAGGTTATAGATTTCATCTGGCTGGGTTTCCTGAATGATGCGGATTAAATTGGTAGAATCGGTCAGGTCACCAAAATGCAGTTTAAAATTCACTCCATTTTCATGCTGATCCTGGTACAGGTGGTCAATACGGTCTGTATTAAAAAGGGAAGAACGTCTTTTAAGACCATGTACAAAGTATCCCTTTTTTAATAGGAACTCTGCAAGATATGCGCCGTCCTGACCAGTAACTCCTGTAATTAAAGCAACTTTCATAGAAAATTATAATAAATTTAATCTGCGAATATAAGAATATTTATTTTTGTTGAATTTTAGGCAACAGGTATTGCACGGTAAACGAAACCATTCCCTCTGGCGCTACAAATGATTCAGACATTGGATCAAACTGTCTCTCCAGTAAGGAATTGTGATTTCTAAAACCTTTTTTATCTTCGTTTTGTCCATTACAGAATAATGAGGCCTTTTAGCCTTGGTTACAAAAGCATCTGAATTTACAGGTGTCACCTCAATATCAACCTCTGCAAGCTCAAAAATAGCTTTCGCAAAATCGTACCAGGAGGCTACGCCCTCGTTGCTGTAATGATAAATCCCGTATTGGGTATTGGAAGTATGTATAATATGCAAAATTACCCTGGCCAGATCCATAGCATAGGTAGGTGTACCCACCTGGTCTGAAATCACCTGCAAATGTTCTTTCACTTGAGCCAGTTTGAGCATGGTTTTGCAAAAGTTATTCGCTTTTTCTGAATATAACCAGCTGGTGCGAAGAATAAAATAACGGTCTAAAGCTTCGGTTAAAGCCCGCTCGCCTTTAAGCTTAGAGAGTCCATAAATATTTATTGGACCTGCTTGTGCTTCTTCCGTTAAAGGAATACCCACTTTACCATCAAATACAAAATCTGTAGAGATATGGATTAAAGTCGTTTGATGCTGGGCACAAGTTTCTGCAATACGTTTTACGGCATGCTCGTTGATCTCATAAGCCAGTGCCTGATCGTCCTCTGCCTGATCTACAGCGGTATAAGCTGCACAATTGATACAGTAGACAGGTTTGTATTGTTCAAAGACTTGTTGTGTATGTTGTAAATTAGTAATGTCCAGGTCTTGCTCTGTTAAGAATACAAAGTTGAAGGTCTGCGCAGAGGATTGAACTACTTCCTGAAGACATTGTCCCAGTTGCCCTCCGCTCCCGATGATTAGAATATTTTCCATTAATTTTTGTTCACCAAATGTATTTGGATACCAACCGATACCGGATTAATTAAATACTCACCTTTACGAAATTTACTGAGAGAGCGCGTATTTGATGCATCCTGAGTGATTGTTTCCTGTCGCTCATAGGAATAAAAGAATTCCAGATTGCTTTCGGCAAAGATAGAAATCTCTTTGATAGGATTAAATTTTATTCCTAAAACTGGCGAAATTGTAAAGCCTTCTTTGGTTGCCGTTACATTATTTGCAGGCACAGAACTGCTAACCGCGTCATACTGAGCCAATTTATCCGGATTAACCGTCATTGAAGTTCCTGTAAATTTATTTGATCTATAACCTAAATCCAAGGCAAAATAAGGTTGAATAGCCGTATAACTGAAGTTTTTCTCAAAACCGAGTTTAAAAGCATAATCTTTCATCTGTCCTTTAACCAGCTCACAGTTTTCACAATTGTTAAAGAACTGATCATCTTTTTTCAGGTAACTTCCATTGATCCGGTAGCTAAACAGGTTGTCGTTAAATTTAAGTAACACACTGTTGAAATAAGATTTCAGGTAATTGTCTGAGTTGGACTGGTTCAGGATCTTGGGCATTTGCATATAATTAAATCCCCTTATTCCGATACTATAGGCATAATCCGCATTTTGCTGGGAAAACACCGGGAGTGAAAATGTTAAAATACAAGCAGCGAGTAGTATTCTCTTCATAAATGCAATGGGCTTCTTTATCCCCATAAAAGTATGGATTTAAATACAAATTCCCCCTTTAAATCACCTCAAATTCCGTTTTACCTTCAGGAACATAAAACATCAGGTCGATCATCAGTTCTTCCTTGGTTTTTTCATTGACAAGATAAAGCGCCGGCTCACCATTCAGTTTCTTTAGCGCCGCAGCCCTTCCGTCTGCATACACCTGTAAAACAGAATTTTCCGCTACGGGAGCTACTTCAAAGCCCGATTCAAAATCATCTATCAAACCTTCAATTCTGGCCTGTGCAGCACCTTCATCCAGGTACATAGAAGTGGTCATAATATGTTCCCGGTTATGGATCACTTCCCTGAATCTATCGTAATGTTTATTGCGGATCAGATTGGCGATCCTGTAATATGCCGCTTTAAGTTTTTCTCCCATATCTTCCACATCCTTCAAAGGCACCCCTTTTGTCCATCCCTTCAGCTGATAAGGCACTGTAGCGATAAACTCGGTCCTATAGCGTTCTACAGGAAGCTTCTTGTCTGGATTCACTTTAGCGAATGTATAACTGCACAGCTGCTCTTTAAAAACAAAGTCATTCTGCACGTCAAACATCTTGATATCAAATTCGAGCAAGGCCTCCGGATCTAATGTAGTTTGACCCGAATGAGGCAGCAAGGTAGCCGTAATGGTTTGTTTACCACTTTGCAAAATCCCGAAATTGATTGGAACGATAGACGCAGCCTGTCCTGGCAAATCGAGGGTCATCACTGGAATATCATTTACCCGGATCTGGAACATGCAGCATCCGGCGCTAAAATCGAGCATATAATAGGGCTGGGTCATCGCTTAATTTCTTTTATTGATCTTTTTGATCATTTCTACAACGGTATCGTTATTTCCTTTATCGGTTACTTTAACATCATTATCCACAATATACACATCAAGGGTGTATACATGTTTCTCTCCCTTCCAGGGAAAATTATCCACCACGATCATACTCTGATTGGACTTTGTAAGCTTATATAATACCGCAGCATAACCATTTACTTTATCCCTGTCTACTCCATGTGGGTTCGGGGCGTCGAAGGAACTTCCTTTTCCATATTTTCCGGTGATATAGGCCCGGAGTTTTTTAGATTCTGCGGCTTTGGCTACCTGGAGTACCAGTCCTACAGCCCGCGTATGATTGCCATCGATAAACAGAAAGGATGCTCTTGTTGCCGGAATATCTTTTGGTCCTGATTCGCCACCATTGGTTAAGGATACCGGACCAAAACTAAAACCCTGTACATCTTCTGTAACCTGGGCAGGTAGTGAGGTCCAGTCTTCCCTGGTCACTGCATAGGCCTCTTTGCCACTCACAAATTCCTTTACAGGGGTATGGTAAGGGATCTTTTCCAGGTCCTTTTTAGTTTGGGCCTGTACCGTATTCAAGATCATACCTATTGTTAATATGCCAAATATCCTTTTCATTATTTTTTAGTCTTCATCAGTTTGAGCACTGCGTCTACATCCAGTTCTACACTGCTGGTATAGGCTTTCTGAGAAACGAGTTCGCTCATCATCGTATCTGAATAATCTACAATAGCCAGGCCAGCCTCTTCTTTTCCCTGTTTATTCAGGGCATCTGTAAAGAAATAACCTGTTGTACTTTTCGGATCTGCCCAGGCACGCTCAAAATAACGGATCTGATCGCTGAACACCGTTGTGTAAGCATCATTTGGATAAAGCGCTTTTCCTAATTTTTTATCCAGAGCGTCTCTTAAAGCTTTAATTTCCGCTTCTGAAAACACTTTGATTTCTATCAGTTTAACCGTTTTGTCTTTAAGTGCATAGTGGATCAAGACTTTATTTACAGAATCGCCAGATTTACCGGCCAGTTTTGCCCCGTCGAATTCCAGCATTTTAGGATCTGTACTTTCAAAGATTTTATAGCCTGCCAATGTCCATCCACTGGAGTTTCCATCTTCCATTTTTAACCCAGCTTGTTTAACCACATCCTGAATTTGCTGTTTAAAGGTAAGGGCCGACAGATCAAAACTGCTTGAACTTCCTGAATCAGTTGCAGTCCCTGCACTTACAGACTTCCCTGAGCCGTTAGAAGTTCCGCAACCCACACCTGAATACCCAATTATTGCTGCCATTATAAATACAATTGACCTTTTCATCTATATATTATATTAATTTTAACTTCTCATTAAAGGAACCTCTATGCTCACCCCGGTAACCGCCTCCAAACTCTCAATGACATCGAATTTAGGAACAATCCCATCAAATTTACCTTTTGCGATCTCCCATTTTCCTTCCTGATCTTTCACTATTTCATTTTGGGGAATGCCTTTCTTAATAGCTAAACCTGCACTTGCTGTGATTACATAGTCTGCATCCATACCATCAAAGCCCAGTTTTGGCTTATAATAGAGCCCCTTCTGGTCGTAGTATACCCCGTGACCAAAAGTAACAGATGCAATTGCACCGGCCTTAGCTTCAAAATAACCATCAATCTTCACCACCATCATCGATAATTCTCCTTTAATGAATACGCCCGCTTTTAGGGCCACCTGCAGCTTATTTGTAGCTTCAATCTTAAAGGTATCTTCTTTAGCAGCTGAAACGGTATTGAAATGAAAACCAACATCTGTTTGTATCTCATTTTTGATGATCAGGTCCATGAACACATCCATGTTCGCTTTAAAACCTACGTCATCATTCCCAAGTTTTAACCCGGTTTTAAGTTTACTCTTCAGCATTTGGTAAAACTCCAGGGCAGGTTTAGACGCTGAACCTCCGGAAACCGCGGCAGCACCAAGTGCAACAATAGCTCCAAGAAGATCTATGGTGATGGTAAGGCCAATGAGCGGATGCGCTTGAAAATCTATGGTGATCCCGGTACCTATTTTAGCAATTGGTGCATGATCTTTCTTTGCACGCTCCAGCATCCAGGTTGCATTTAAAGACATATTAGGTGGCTTCACCTCAAATTTTATGGGTATACCTTTTAACCCAACTTCACGTATAGAGCCTTTGGTAATATTGGTTACGCCATCCGCAATTGCATTCAGGGAAGAAAAAAGGCTGTACAGCTTCTTAAATTTACCTTCATGCTCCTTCTTGAATTCATCATGGCCTGAATATTTCCCGCCGCTATTGTTCCAGTCGCTGGTTAAGCTGAAACCAAAAGAAGCATCCTTTTGCTCCCACCTTCGTTCAGCTCCTTCCTTTCCTGCCTTCTTCTGCATGGCTTTATGTTCTGCAGGAGGCAGATTTTGCCACTTTACGCTCAGGTCATTGGTGAGGTTCAGAAAAAAAGACAATGTCCATTTGATATCTGAATAGGTTTTAACCACCAAACTATGCTTGTCCTGGTTGCTGAAATACCTGCAGGAATTGATATAATAGAAAAAGCTGTTGTAGGATCTGGCCATTGGCCAGATGTA
>NZ_DATMRL010000270.1:0-2862 GCF_035566355.1 Pedobacter sp. | reverse complement strand
AGAGGCCACGTTAAAATCAAACAATCCTGTATTTAAGATTTCCTTAAGCTCCACTTTACTAAAAGAAGCCTCAATTTGAGTAGCCCCTGGATTGAGTTTCCCAACCACCGCGCGAATCAATTTCAAATCAGCCTCATCTATAAGATCTATCTTATTGAGGATGATCACATTGGCAAATTCGATCTGATCTGTCAGCAGATTAACTATCGTACGCTGATCTGAAGCTTCTTCTACCCAATCCCTGTCTTTTAATAACTCACTGGTACCAAAATCATTCTTAAAATTGAAACAATCCACCACGGTCACCATGGTGTCCAGCTGGCTAAACTGACTGAGGTCTATCCCCATTTGTTCATCCACATAACTAAATGTCTGGGCAACAGGAATCGGCTCCGAAATGCCTGTACTTTCTATAATGAGGTAATCAAACCGGTCTTCCCTGGCCAGCTTCTCTACTTCTGCAATCAAGTCTTCCCGAAGCGTACAGCAAATGCAGCCATTACTCATCTCTACTAATTTTTCTTCTGTCCGGGATAGGGTATGCCCGTTTTCAACTATACGTGCATCAATATTAATCTCACTCATATCATTCACAATAAGCGCCACCCTCAGATCCTCTTTATTGTGAAGAATGTGATTTAACAAAGTTGTTTTACCGCTCCCCAGGAATCCACTGAGCACAGTAACAGGCAATCGTTTCTTTTCCACTAACATATCTAATTTCAACAGTTTTTTTATATATGCAATTAAGTTGCAAATATATGACATCTCAATTTACAAATGCAACTATATTGCTTTTATATTTGCGCTATGAAATCTATTATAAAATCCACCAGACTCGATCAACTGGGCATCACCGCTTCCATAGCCTGCGCTATACATTGCGCCTTGCTCCCTCTTTTAATCACCAGCCTGCCCTTATTGGGCCTGGAATTTTTAGCGAATATCTGGGTAGAGATCTCTATGATCTGTTTATCCCTTTTCATTGGCACCTACGCTCTAAGCACCTCCTATCCAAAACACAAACGGATCATACCCATAGCGATGCTGGTTGCGGGTTTCCTCTTTATAGGATCTGGTCATTTACTTTTTGAAACGATAGAAGCCATTCTTGTACCAGCAGGTGGGTTGATCATTGCCACTGCACATTGGATGAACTGGAAATACAGCAAAATATGCAGCCACAACCCTTCCAGCTAAGCAAACCTATACCATGTAGCACATACTTTACATTAAAAGTGAATTAATAACAATGCAATAAAATTGCATTTACTATGTTTGTATTCTAAAGACAAATCATGAATAAGAAAGTTGCCGGTTTCGTTTTCCTTCTCTTCATCAGCATGCTAAATCCGGGCTGTAAACACAAAAAAATGGACGGTAAGCAGATCTATCTAAAATATTTGAAAAGCAAAATAAAAGCCTCCTGATGATCCATTTAAAAACAGTATCCCACAGCTACAATTCCAGTCATACCATCCGGTTTAAAGACTGGAACATTGCCGACGGCAGTCAATGGCTTTTACTTGGTGAATCCGGAAGTGGAAAAACCACCCTGCTTCATATTCTGACAGGAATTTTAAAACCCAGTGCAGGCGAGTTGATTATGGACGAGGTTTCCCTGTACAAACTTTCCCCAAAAGCATTGGACCAATACAGGGGCCGTCATATCGGTATTGTCTTTCAACGCCCCCATCTGATCAAAAGTTTAACCATTACAGAAAACCTGCTGCTGGCGCAAAGCCTGGCAAAGCTCCCTGAAGACCAGCAAAGAATAGAGGAAGTACTCGAATCACTGGACATCACGGCTAAGAAAAAATCCTATCCAAGCCAATTGAGTCAGGGACAATTACAACGGGTCTCTATAGCCAGAGCTGTGATCAATAAGCCCTCCCTGCTGATTGCCGATGAACCCACCTCCAGTCTTGACGATAAAAACGCCCGGTCTGTACTTGAACTTTTGATGCAGCAGTCTGCCCTTAACCAAAGTACCCTGGTGGTGGCCACCCATGATAAAAGAGTTAAAGATGCTTTCACCCATACTTACGAATTGAAATGAGCCCACTAAAGATCAGCTGGAAAAGTATATGGTCCAAGCCCCTGTCCTCTTCCCTAAACCTCATTCTCGTTGCCTTTGGAACCAGCATATTGACCATACTTCTGCTGGCCTCTACCCAAATCAATGATAAATTAAGCCGGAATTCCAAAGATATTGACCTGGTGGTTGGTGCAAAGGGAAGTCCCCTGCAGCTTATCCTGAGCAGCATCTATTATATCGATTTTCCAACAGGTAATATCCCCTTAAAAGAAGCAAATGAACTTGCCCAAAATCCATGGGTAAAACGTGCCGTACCGCTCGCCCTTGGCGACAACTACAATGGAACCCGTATTGTAGGCACAGATTCTGGTTTTGTAAACCTTTACAGTCTTAAAGTAAAAGCAGGCAAACTCTGGCAGCAGGATTTTGAAACCAATATAGGTTCAGCCGTAGCTGAAACCCAGCATTTAAAAGTCGGAGACGAATTTTATGGAGCCCATGGCCTTACGGGCAGTACAGACATCCATAAGGCACATGCCTATAAAGTGACCGGAATCCTTGAACCCCAAGGAAATGTGACCGACAACCTGATCCTGACCAATATCTCCAGTGTATGGAAAATGCATGATCCAGCGGATGAAAAAGAACATGATCATCATAAGAAAAATGATGATCACCGCGCTGAAGAACCGGGTAAAAAAACAGAAACTCCGGAAATCCAGGACAAAGAAATCACCTCGTTACTGATCCAGTACCGTTCCCCAATGTCCGTGGTGATGTTTCCAAGAATGGTCAACCAGTCTACCAATATGCAGGCAGCTTCG
>NZ_DATMRL010000269.1:0-28364 GCF_035566355.1 Pedobacter sp. | reverse complement strand
TAAGAACTTCAGCACTGCAAGATCTGAATACCTTAAGGATGTCCAGGTACGATACGCGCCAGGCGTATGTACCGGTTAATATCACCGATAAAACCCAGTTGTTGAATTTTTGCAGGGATGAAAGACGAAGAGAATTCCCTTTTGACGGACACCGCTGGTTCGATTTACGCCGCTATGGAATGCCTTCTATTTCCCATTTTTATGAGGAAGTACCCGGAACTGGTCAAACTTTTACGCTGGCAAAAGGAGATGACCGTTACACCTTCCCTATTCCTCAGGAAGTTCTTGACCGGAATGGAGAACTTACTCAAAACCCATAAACCTTTAAGCTAAGAACATGAAAGATTTTAACAGAACCATAAAAATGCTGTTGTTGTTGGGAGGATTTGCAGTATTGGCCAACTCCTGTACAAAGAAAGAAGCAGTATTAACACCAACTACAACCCCAGAACCGGGATTTAAAATACCGCAGGGAAACCATGATTACGATCAGCGGATTGTAAGCTATTATAACCGCTGGGGTACTTATGTGCTTTATAAATTCAGCCAGCAGGACATTGCATGGCAGGTTACAAAAAATGATATCATTTATACCTCTGTACCTGCAGATACCTTATACATTAACCAGCAGTTGAACTTAATTGAAAGCACATTTTTTAAATACTACGCAGACTCCACTTTAAGAAAATACCTGCCTGCAAAATTCTTTTTATGTAGCTCACTTATCTTCAGTAAGGTTCAAAGAAATGCCTATATGCTACCCTTCACCAATGGTAATTTTGGCGGTGTCGGAAGTTTCGCTGCTAGTGGGGGAAACAGTACCATATCAACCATCGATCCGGCAGTTTACAGGGCTGATTTGAATTTCAGCTTTTTAAAAATGATGGACCTGCAGTTCAAAATGTCAGAATCTACTGTTTTTCTTGGCACAAGCGACTATACTACGGCAATTACTGGAACCCAGGCTGATCGGTATAAAAGAGGTTTTCTCGGGGTAACTAGTGCTGTACCTGCATCCTCTGTGGATTGGCAATCCTATATACAAGCCATCGTTTCAAATTCCTATGCCTTTTTAACCGATCCCAATACCACAGCTGCAGATGTAAGCAATAGAGGAATCTTAAGCCCGGTAAAAGATGTAAATGGCTTGGTTAAAAGAAAATACGATGCAATGATAGCTTATTATAAAACCCAATATAATATCGATCTGCAGGCCATTGGCAATGGAGGATAAGACGTTTAGAGACATGTAATTCAACCTTAAAAACAGAGAAAAAATGCGGAGAATATTCTTTTCCTTAGCTATGCTTTTACCCATACTTTTAGTACAAGCCCAAACCGGGCTTGTACTAAAAGGTAGTATTAAAACGGTTACACCCATTACCATTTCCGTAAGTACCCTGTCCGGGCAGACACTTTTTAAAACAGATATTGATAAAAACAAATCGGCATTTGAGCTGGGGCCGGTTTCTGTAGTTCCTGATCTGTATGTGCTCTCCATAGGCAAGACCAAGCAGAATATCTTTCTGACCAATAGCACAGTTACTATTAAAGGTTATTATGATGACATAAACAACCAGAACAGCAGCCTGGATTTTGATGGTCTGGACGAACATTTTAAACTGATGGAATTTGCGCCCAAAACTTCATGGGATTTTAACCTGAACACCAATGCTTTTACAGCATTAAACTTTAAGGAACTCACTGCGCTGGCCTACCTTTTCCATTCGGGCAAATATGATTTCAACAATAACTTTTTGCTTAAAATTCCAGTAAATGAACGTCAAACCGAATCTGCGAAATGGTTGGTAAGAGCCGTAGATAGTTTAAAGCAATATACTGCTGGGATACCAGCTCCGGATTTTTCCTTGCCAGATGAAAATAATAAGGCAGTTTCTTTAAAAGATTTCAGGAATAAGATTATGGTGCTGGATTTTTGGGCTTCCTGGTGTGGCCCGTGCAGGAGAGAGATGGAAAAGTTCAAGACCTTTTATAAAGACTTTGAACCAGGTGTTCAGTTCATCAGCATTTCAATGGACAATGATCAGTCAAAATATCAGCAGGGATTGAAAGAAATGAATATTCCATGGGTAAAACTCTGGGATAAAACTGGCTTTTCGGAGAATCCGGATGAAAAAGCTGGGTTTTTTAAATCGAACCTCCGGATCAAATATGGTTTTAAGCAAATCCCTTTTTGTGTCATTATAGGTAAAGATGGTACAGTGCTAAGGAGAGATGTAGTTAATGCAGAAGACCTTAAAAAAACTTTGATTGAAATAACAAAAGGAAGTTAACATGAGCATACAAATGAACGTGAAATTGATATACAAATCTTTAATATTCCTGATTTGTTGGTTTTTTACCAGCACCGCATTTGCCCAGGATGTTGCAATTCTGCCTTATAAGGTAGTTGCCAATAAGATGATTGTAGAAATACGTCTGAATGGGAAACTCGTGCCCATGATTTTTGATACAGGGGGTAAAGATGCAATTACCTCTGCTTTAAAAGCAGAGTTTGGGGTCGCTGTAATGGATTCGAAAGAAATTATGGATGCCAACAGCAGTAGAAAACAAATAGATATTGTCAAACTGAACCAGGTGGAAACACCTGATAAGAAAGCAACATTCAAAGATATTCCATTTATTGTTGTGGATAATGAACTATTTACCTGCCTGGGCGTGGGAGGACTTATTGGAAGTGACCTTTGGCAAAACAACACCATTGAAATTGATGATCAGGCCAAAGTGATTAAGGTCAGGACAGGTGGGATGGCATCTTTAAAAGATAATAAGCAAGTGGTTCCTTTTGTTTCAGACGCCAATGGTGCACCGATCTTCTCTCTGAAAGTTGGAAAATTCGATGATGCAAAGGTGCTCTTTGATAGTGGTGCAGAAAGCTTTTTGTTAGTTAATGCGAAAGACTATCCGAGATTGGAACAGCAGGGGGCACTTTATATGAGCAGACAGGGAATGGGTGGAGGTTCAATGGGGGTCATAGGCAGATCAGAGAAGCCGGGCAGTAGGTTTTTACTGCAGGTTCCCGAAGTCATTGTTGGAGGAGCCAGCTTTGTGAAGCTCAAGGTAAGTGTGGGAAATTCGCCTCAGTCTTTATTGGGATACAGAGCATTGCATTATGGAAAGATAACGATAGACTTTGTAAACAAGTTGTTCCTGTTTGAGGCCATCAAGCCAGGAAGGATAGAGCTGGAAGCAGAAGATGTAAAAACTTGGGACCTGGAGCTACGTGAACAAAATCACCAATTGATCATTAGTACGGTTTGGAATGAACTGGAGGGAGAAGTGGAAGTAGGTGATGTGGTGACCCATATTGATGGAAAAGAGATCAAACCTACAAGCTTTTGTGAAAATATAATCGCTGGTATACCTGTTTTAAAGGAAAAAGATCAGGTTGTACTCACTGTAAAAACAAAACAGGGCATAAAAAATATAACCATTAACAAGAACTAAAATGAAATCGATGCATAAGATATTATTTCTTTTGGCATATGTGTTTTTTACTGTTAAAGTATCTGCACAAGAGATATCTATACTCCCCTACCAGGTCATTGCCAATAAGATGATTGTAGAAATGAACTTAAATGGAAAAGCAGTCCATATGATCTTTGATACAGGTGGCAGGAATTCCATTAGTACAACCTTAAAAAAGCAATTGGATGCACCAGTGATTAGTTCCCGGACACTGAGTGACGCAAATGGTAATAAAATGTCGTCAGATATTGTTGGTCTCAACCAGGTAAGCACGCCGGATGGTAAGGCAGAGTTTAAAAATGTTCCCTTTTTTGTCTTTGATAATGAATTGTTTAACTGCCTTGGTGTGGAGGGATTTATCGGGAGCGATCTTTTCCAAAACAATACCGTTGAAATTGATGACCAGGCCAAAGTGATCAGAATCCGGAAAGGTAGTATGCCCGGTTTATCGAGCGACAGACGGACAATTTCCTTTACAGATGATGCTGGTGGAATGCCTATAATTTCCCTGAATATGGGAAAATACAATGAAGCCAGGGTACTCTTCGATACAGGTTCCGATGGCTTTTTAACGCTTAAGCAGGAAGAATATTTGCGTTTGCAAAAACAAGAAGCACTCCATGTCATCCGAGAAGGAGAGGGGGGTGGTTCCATTGGTGTTGCGGGAAGAGGTGGAATGGGCAAATGCATTTTAGTAGAAGTTCCGGAAATGATTGTAGGACAGGCTGGTTTTATGAATGTCAGGGCCATTGTAAGTACCCCGCCTCTAACCTTATTTGGATACAAGTCGCTGCAATATGGAAAGGTAACCATTGATTATGTCAATAAACTGTTCCGTTTTGAAACACTTAAACCGGGGCAAATAGCAGTGGATTCAAAAAAGAGCTGGGACCTGGAAATGCGAATAGATGGCAATCAAATGGTAATAGCTACCGTCTGGGATAAATTAAAGGGACAGGCAGAAGTGGGCGATGTGGTTACCCATATCAATGGAAAAGAGCTTAAGCCGATGAGTTTTTGTGAAAGTATTACCACCGGTTTACCGGTTTTAAAAGAAAATAACCAAGTGGTACTGACTGTAAAAACAAAGCAGGGCATAAAAAATATCACTATTAATAAAAGTTAAGAACCGAAAATAAAAACATGTAACCATCATGAGTTTACACTCACAAAACACAAGGAGTACAAACTCATGATAGCTTGATAACCTTTAAAAATCAAATTATATTCTGATGAAAAAACGAACTTTATTACTTGTACTGTTATTACAAATTGTTGTTCTAGCAGGCAAGGCCCAATTGGTACAGAAGAAATCTAAAGAAAAGATTGCCGATTGGTATAACCTTTCCTTCGATAAAGATGGTGTTTATGGTGCTGAAGTGAACAAAGCCTATGAATTCCTGAAAGGAAAATCTGTGAAAAAGCAACCCATTGTAGCCATTATAGGTTTTGGTATGGATGCAGAGCACGAAGATCTGAAAAATACACAATGGACCAATGTGAACGAAAAGCCGGACGATGGCATCGATAACGATAAGGATGGCTGGATAGATGACATCCATGGCTGGAATTTCCTGGGCAATGCAAAAGGTGAAATGATAGAAAAGACCAATAAAGAAGGTGACAGAGAATATTTCCGTCTAAGAGGCCTTTATGAAGGGATATTCTTTAACGGTACCGATTATATGAAATTTGACGATGTACAGCAGAAACCGATTAAAGTTCCTGCTCCGGTCAATATTGCGGAGTATAGATACTTTCGTTATGCGCTTCAAAGAGAATCCCAAATTGCTGGTGCCGCTATTTCCTACTATCTTTCAAAATTCAGCAGATATTATCTGGTCAATGATCTGGAAACTGATGTAAAGAAAATGTATCCGGATCTTTCTAAAGTTGGTCAGGTCGAGTTTATTAAAGCAACTAACTATCTCGACCATCAGGGAAGTGATACAGATTCCTTAAAGTTTATGGTGAGGTATTTTTTCCTTATGACTATGGGAGTTAATAATGGTTATGCCCACTTAGCTAAACGGGATTCTGTGACTTATCTAGCTATGAGGGATCTTACATTGAAGCGTAACAGACCTAAAGAAGAATATGAAAGGTTGCTGGCCAATAACGTTGATGCCAGGAAAATTACCGGCGATGACTTTACTAATCTCGGTCAGAAAAACTATGGCAACAACAATCTATATAGTAATGGTTCATTTTATGGTACTATGTTCTCCGGAATTATAGCGGCAAATCGCGATAACAATATTGGAATCAAGGGTATCATGCCACAGACTCAGCTGATGTCCCTGCGAGCCTATCCAAAAGAAGGTGAACCGTATTATAAGGATATTGCATTGGCGATCCGTTATGCGGTAGACCATAAGGCAGATGTAATCCTTTTAGGTTCTTCAAACACCCTCTATCCTGCATACGAGGCTAAATGGGTAAATGATGCCTTACTGTACGCAGAACAGAAAGGCACCTTGGTGGTATCCAGTGTCTGGGACCTTTCCTCTGATCTTTCCAAAAGAATCTTTTATCCGAACCAGTACATCAATGGTAAGGAACTAAATAACTTTGTCCAGGTGGCTGCTTCTGATAGCTTGGGCAGGCCACTGAAGTCTGCCAATTTTGGAGTGAAGGAACTGAACCTTTTTGCTCCTGGAGTGAGTGTTAGCACCACTTATATGGGAACAACCTATCGTCAGGCCAGCGGTTCAATGATCGCAGCGGCTAGTGTGGCAGGTACAGCAGCTTTGCTTAAGGCGTACTATCCTCAGCTTACCGGCGCTCAATTAAGAAAACTCATTTTGGAGAATGTTACAGACCGTAAGGATGTTGAAGTAGAAAAGCAGGTTGGTACAAAAACAGATATGTACCTGTTTAAGCAATTGTGCAGCTCGGGTGGTATACTGAATGCTTATAAAGCAGTTGTTGCTGCAGACAAATTGAGTAAAACTAAATAGTAGACCATTTTAAAAAAAGAGATTATGAGAAGGATGAAATTGATACAACGTTTGTGTTTTTATCTGCTTACTGTTTCAGTATGTTTTAATGCCGCGGCACAAAATACGGTTGTAAATGAAGTACTACCCTATAAAGATATAGATGGCTATATTATTATCAGGGCGAATGTTGGGGGAACCGAGGGGGATTTTTTGTTGGACTCAAGGGGAAAGGTTGCGGTAACGGAATCAGCTGCTGCTGGGCGTGGCATGAAAGCAGACAATAAAACAAATAACTACCCAAGGGAGGGCTTCCAGGTACTTGGTAATGCAACAGCTATTGGCTTTTTTTTAGGCAATACGGTGTACCAGAAAGATATACAGACTCGTGTACTAAAAGAAAATGCCTTACTAACCAGGCTAAAGGTAGATGGGGTAATTAATTTCAGTGCATTTACTAACGTTGTAGTGACCCTGAACACTAAAGCTAAAACGATAACCCTTTCCACGCCTTATAAACCAGCTTACATGAAGCTGGTGAACCGTGACGATGCTGAACAGTCCTATAATGACGGGCTAATGATTCAAACTACCATTAATGGTAAACCTGTGAAAGCAGTTGTAGACTTCTATGAAAATGAACCTTTGCTACTTTCAGCAAATGATGCTAAGCTGGTTAATCCAGGTAATGCTACATCTGCAACAGTAAAAGTAGCAGGTGTATCGGTTAATAATGTAAAGGTTGCAAAAGGCAATGCCCCATGTACTATTGTTGGAAAATCTATCTTAAATAAAGGGGTAATTTCTTTCGATATTGGACGTAACAAATACTATTTCCAATCTTTTAATCAGGGGGAGGAAACCACAGCCCCTGCTGTAAATAAAGAAGTTGTTACGTTTATTCCCGGAAAGGTAAACCCCATAGACCGTACCTATTTCCTGAAGAATGTTTACGATTATAAAACCAATAAACAATGGAAAACAATAGGAGATAAACCTGTAGTGATTGATTTCTGGGCAACCTGGTGTGGTCCATGTATGAAAATGATGCCTGTTATGGAAGAACTTGCGGCCAAGTATAAGGACAGGATCAATTTTTATAAAGTAAATGTAGACAAGGAAGGAGAATTGAGACAGGTTTTTGAGGCCAATGCTATACCGCTGATAATTTTCGGTTCCTTAAATAATGGTTCTACCAAAGAGATTGGAGCAGACACCAAAGAAAAAGTAGAGGCCCGGATATTAGAACTGCTTAAATAATAAGCGAATCATTCAAATGAAATTATATAAAATCTCTTTCATCCTGATGTTTCATGGCATATGGATGTTATCCTCTGCCAATGGGCAGGTAAAATTAGTGGACAACGGTCGCGATTTTGAGCAATTGCCGCAACATGCAGTTATTGCACAGACAATAGCAAAAATGGTTGCCAATTATCACTATAAAAAGACTAAAATAAATGATTCTTTGTCAACACGGATATTTGATGATTATCTGGAGAGACTGGATAAAGCACATACACTATTCCTGGCCTCCGATGTTAAAGGTTTTGAAAAATACCGTTTTCAAATGGACGATGCCTTACTATCAGGTGATCTTTCCGCTGCTTTTGAAATCTACCAAGTTTATACAGATAAACTGAATGAAAGGGTTGATTATAGTTTAGAGTTGCTTACAGCACCCCTGAATTTATCCTCTTCAGATGTTTTTGATTTTACTCGTGCACAATTATCCTGGTTTAGTTCTGTTAGCCAGGAACAACAATATTGGAATGAATGGGTCCGTTATGAGCTGATCTTGCTTAGAGCAAATCAAAAAACTGAGAAAGCAGCACGGGATATATTGACCAAAAGGTATGAAAAATTAAAGGAAAGGCTGGGGAAATTGAAAAGCGAAAATGCTTTTGAGCAGTTTATGAATGCCTTTGCTGGAACCATAGATCCGCATACCCTTTATTTATCCCCAAGAAATGCTGATGAGTTCAATGTCATGATGAACAAATCGTTGGTAGGGGTTGGACTGGAATTGACCATTCAGAATGAATACCCAACTATTACAAACGTAATCAAGGGAGGCCCGTCAGAAAAAAGCGATCAGATTGCCGTAAACGACCGCATCTTGGCCATTGCTGAGGGCGAAAACGGTGAATTTGAAGATGTAGTTGGATGGGACCTGAATGAAGTGATACAGAAAGTTCGTGGTGTAGTTGGTTCAAGGGTACGGCTGCGTATCTTACCACCAGGAACAACAATGACTGTTAAGCCGAAAGAAGTTACATTAGTTCGGGACAAGATCGTGCTGGAAGACCAAAAAGTAAAAAGTGAGGTAAAGATTGTAAAACAGGGCGGCAAAGAACGTAAAATTGGAATTATTGCCATTCCGAATTTTTATTTTGATGTCAATGCTTTTAACAAAGGAGATAAAGATTATGCCTCCACCTCACATGATGTTAGAAAGGCCCTGGAAAGTTTTAAAAGCCAGGCAGTAGAAGGTGTGATGGTCGATTTACGCAATAATGGGGGAGGCTCTTTAAAAGAGGCGATTGATCTTACTGGGCTATTTATCAATTATGGTCCGGTGGTACAGTTGCGTGATGCAAATAACAAGATAACTGTTGATTCGGATACGGATAGCCTGCTGGTATATGGAGGTCCGCTAACGGTGCTGATTAACCGCCTGAGTGCCTCTTCTTCAGAAATTTTTGCAGCAGCGATGCAAGACTATGGGCGGGCGGTGATTATTGGTGAGCAAAGTTTTGGTAAAGGTACAGCTCAAAATACTTACGCACTGAACCAGGTTGTTAAAGATCCGGAGAAGAATTACGGGCAGTTTAATATGACTTTTGCGAAGTTCTATCGTGTAAGTGGAGCAAGTACACAGAATCATGGGGTAACACCCGATGTAAGCTTCCCATCTTCAGGTAATTCCATATATGTAGGCGAAAGCACTATGAAAAATGCGCTTCCTTATGATGAAATCCCAGCAACTGCTTTTAAACCTGTTTTTCAGTTAGAAGAGATCAATTCTATTTTAGAAGAGGATCATGAAAATCGGATAAAGAATGATCCGCAATTTCAAGTATTACAGCAGAAGATTTCAGAATATAAAAGGTTAAATGCACAGAAATCAGTTGTATTGGATTTGAAGAAAGTTACCGATGCACAAGCTGTAAATTCTACAACTATCCTGAATAAAGATAAAACAGACTATGTTAAAGAGGAAAGCTTAAAAGTTACTGCTGAACTGGTTAGTAAAATAGCCTCCAAAGTAAAATAGATATAAATGAAATTTTTAATTAACGTGTCCAGGTGATATAATGATAAAAAGGGCAACGCTGGATAGCGACCCTTTTTTTACGCTCATGAAATGAAAAATATAGCTAACAACATCAGTTTTCTTCGTAAAGAGAAAGGATTAGGGCAGCGTGAAATGGCCGGTGTGCTGGGCATTACCTCTGAAGCTCTATAATATACGGCTTAACGCCGCTTCAAATTCAGTTTGCCCGTTTCTTTTAAGAGCAGGAAAGTGCGGGGCTGGTTTGGGCGGCGTTAAGTCTTAAATTATGCATAACAGAACCATAAACTTAACGATTGCTTAATTTTTGGATACAGGAAATTACTTAGTTTGGCGCCGTGAAAAACCTTTCTGATTCTGCTTTATTGTCCCTGATGGGACAAGACAATGAGCTAGCATTTTCTTGTCTTATAGATCGTTACCATTCTACCTTGTTTCGTCATCTATTAAGAAGGACACAATCGCCCGATGATACCCAGGAGATATTACAGGACATATTCATCTCGCTATGGAACAAACGCAAGACGTTGCATTCAAGTGAAAGCATTTATCCATATTTGTTTAGTGCAGCAAAATACGAAGTCATCTACTGGTTTGTAAAATCAGAACGGAATGTCCGCAGAGAAGCATTGCTTTCTGCGCTCAAACCATCCATAAGTTTTTCTGCAGAAGATACCTTGATGGCCACGGAACTTGAGAATTTATTGAACATTGAAGTTGCAAAAATGCCTTCTACTATGAAAGCCATATTCCAGTTAAGCAGAAATGAGCTTTTATCAGTAAAAGAAATAGCAGAGCGTTTGCATATTTCTGAACAGACCGTTAAAAATAATACTTCAGCCGCTCTAAAACGTCTTAAATGTGTGCTCAAAAGAGAAGACTATGTAATAGTCTTCTTAGCTGTCCTCTTTACATTACGGTAAATTAACATAAGGATAAGAATTATTTAACGGTACCATCGGCGCTTTAAGTAGGGTATAGTGTTGATGAAAGCAAATAAAGATTTATCCGGTTCAAAACAATTGCTCCGAAAATATCTCGAGAATCAGTGTACTGCCGAAGAAGAACAAAGGATACTTGAATGGTATTTTTCTTTTGATGAAACAGATGATTTTCCAATCCATGATCAGGAGCAGGAAAGAATCAGAAAATTAGCGCGTTCGAACGTGTTTTCCGCAATCCGTTCTGGTCAAAAGAACCATCGCAAGTTTTGGAACTTAGCAAAACCCATTTTAAGAATTGCAGCTGTTATGCTGGTGATCTGCGCAGTTGCTTTTCTAGGTCTTCGTTATACAACTGGAGAAAAAACTGTTGGTTTGGAACTTAAAACTACTGTTGCCGAACGGAAATTCATTACCCTGGAGGACGGAACAAAGGTATGGCTCGGAAATGCAAGTGTATTGCACTACCCTTCGAGCTTTAAAACCAACAGCAGAGAAGTTGAACTGGAAGGAGAGGCCTTTTTTAAGGTAAACCATAATCCCAAAAAACCTTTTCTCATTCATACACGAAAGCTAAAAATACAGGTACTGGGAACCAGCTTTAACGTAAGGTCTTATGCTTCAGACAGAGAAACTGCAGTAAATGTTGCCAGCGGTAAGGTGGCGGTGCTGAGTGCGGGGAATCAGGTTATGCTTGAAAGAGGTCAGGGCATTATTTATGATCACATCAGTAATCAATTTGGTCAACGCTCAAACGAAGGGACATATTCACCTGTATGGCTTAGTAATACATTATATTTTAGATACGAGACCCTTCGCATGATCAGTTTGCGTTTGGAGAGATGGTACGGAGTGAAATTTGAGATTACGGATCCGCAGCTGTTGCAGAAACGGTATACTCTGGAGCAGCACAATGAAACATTGGAAAATGTAATGAAAGTGCTTTCTGCTGGTGATTTTAGCTATCAAATCAAGGGCAAGACAGTAAAGATTTGGAAATAATTTTAAGTAAAAAAGGAGGACAATTTGAGGAAATAAAGCCATTAAGTTCAGGCAAAAAAAAGCGGACTGTACCACCAGTCCGCCCAAACAGCCATTAATAATTCATGATTATGCGAAATGATAAACTATTTAAAAGCTATGCACAATTCTACGAAAAGAAATGCAAAAAAATTAATTTATAAGATGACGAGATTCACGTTTTTTGTCCTCTTTCTGACGTTATTCCTTGGCGGAATACTCCAAGCCAGTGAGGTGAGGTCTCAGGATTTAAGGGAAACTAATGTAACCCTGAATTTGCGGAATGCTACTCTGGAACAAGTATTTAATGAAATAAAAAGACAGTCTGATCTGACTTTTACTTATTCTCCAGAAGTTGGCCTTAAGGCTGCGGCGCCGATTGATGTTAAAAATATGTCGGTTATCGATGTGTTCAGCAAGATCCGGGAAGAGTCGGGAGTAGAGTTTAAACAGGTAAACCGGATGATCAAAGTCATTCCGGTTGTTCAGGAACCTGGCTCTTTAAAGGGGCATATTAAAGATGAAACTGGAATGCCTATGGTTGGTGTAACGGTTCAGATAAAACAAACGGAACGGTCTGAATTTAAAACGACAACATCTGATTCCGAGGGAAATTTTCATTTCAGCGATTTAAAGGCAGGAAAGACGTATGATGTCATATTCAGCTACATAGGGTTTGACAAACAACTTGTAAACGCCTATTTAATTAAATCTGGAACGGAAAATGTCCTGCAGGTCAGTATGCATTCTTCATCTGCAAATTTACAGGAAGTTGTGGTTACGGCTTTGGGCGTAAAAAAAGAGACCAGGAAAATTGGTTACGCGGTACAAGAGGTGAAAGGTGAAGAGCTGGTCAAAGCCAGAGACTCTAATCCAATTACAGGATTGACCGGTAAGGTTGCCGGTCTTTCTGTAGCTATGAATGCAGAATTGCTTGGTGCGCCGTCATTACTCCTGCGTGGTAACCAAATTTCTTTATTTGTAATAGATGGGGTGCCAATCAGTTCAGATACTTATAACCTGAGTCCTGATGATATTGAAACTTTTACTGTACTTAAAGGTCCTGCAGGCGCTGCTTTGTATGGGAGCCGGGCACAATACGGGGCGATATTAATTACCACAAAAAAAGCAAAAAAGGAAAAAGGCATAACTGTAGAGATCAATTCGACCAATTCTATTGATAAAGGTTTCATTGCAGAACCACAGACACAGCATGAATATGGCGGTGGGATGTATGGTCAATATGCCTACGCTGATGGTTTTGGCGGCGGCTTGCAAGATGCTCAGTATCAATTGTGGGGGCCCAGATTCAAAGGGCAACTGATTCCTCAATATGATGGTTTGTATACGCCAGGACAAACCTATACCACAAAGTTTGGCGACCTTAGCTACACGGGTAACATCAAACCTGAGCCTTATTTGAACAGGGGTTATGTAGACGGTAAAAGTAATCTTGACCGATTTCTGCGCCCGGGTTTTCAGACGACCAATAATATAGCACTCTCTGCGACAGGAGAAAAGTATGCTATGCGTTTCTCCGTTTCGGAATCGAATCAAAAGGGGATTGTACCCAACACTGGGTTAAACATTTTTAACTTTAATACTTCGGTTACCTATCAGCTGTCTAAACGGCTAACCTTCAATTCAGACGTGAACTTCAGCAAAACATATTCTGACAATGTTCCTGATGTTACTTACGGTCCCAACAGTTTGATCTACAACTTATCTGTATGGACGGGAGACGAATGGAATGTCGATTCACCGGATATCAGAAATAAATGGGTACCCGGAAAAACAAATCAACAGATCGTTTTTCCAGAGCACGTGCATTATAACAATCCATGGATGATGGTTGAAGACTGGACCAGAAGCCACGATAAAACGGATGTATACGGATATCTTTCCCTTAACTATAAGATTGATGATCATTTAAACCTAACCGGCCGGTCGCAGATCACTACCTATTCCCTCGTAAGAACCGAGAAAATGCCATGGGGAGCTTTTACGTATTCAAGAACACTTGGGCAGGGAGATTATCGGGAAGACCGAAGGAACATGTTTGAAAACAATTCTGATGTACAGTTAAACTATAATTATAATCCAACGAAACTCATTAACCTTTCTGGTTTAGTTGGAAGCAGCCTGCGAAGCTTTAATTATAATTCAAATTTTACATCTACAGATTACCTGGTTATTCCAAATGTATATAATTTCAATAATTCACTGAATACCTTAATGACCAATAATTTTCGGTCAAAAATGCAGGTAATTAGTGCCTATGCATCTTTAGATGCCTCAATTGGAAAATATGCAACCTTATCTGCCACTGGAAGGATTGATAAATCATCGGCCTTACCCGATGGAAGTAATGTTTATTTCTATCCAAGCATTTCGGTAGCCTCAGTGATCTCTGATTATATCAAATTACCTGAAGTAATTTCTTACATGAAGATCAGAGGATCATTCGCTACGGTACATGGCGATGCCACGGCTACAAGTATTGGGGGGACTCCTTATAATGTTTATACGACGCTGGGCGGTTCGACAGCCGGCACGCTCAATACCGCATTTTCTGCTTATGGAAATAATTATCTGAGCCCATATGGCGGGCCAGATTATTCACTTCAGTCGGTGTTTTCAACCAGTAAACCCTATAATAATGTCACCGCTGCAACTTCTTCAACCAGTATCTTCGATCCCAATATTAAAACATTTAACCGTAAAACTTTTGAAGAAGGGCTAGACATCAGAGTGTTGAAAAACAGGATTGGATTGAGTGCTACTTTTTTCCAGTACATTGATGGTCCTCAGATTTTAGCAAATTCAATTTCTCCTACAACTGGTTATACTACTTATTATATTAACGCGCTGAAAACTAAGAAACAAGGTTTGGAATTGACGTTGACGGCCACACCTGTTAAATCACATGATTTTTCATGGGACCTTACCGCCAATTGGTCTACTTTTAAAGATACCTATCTGGAATTGCCCCCTGGACAAACCTATTACAATACTTTCTTTCAGAAAGGGGATAGAACAGATAAATTATATAGTTCAGGATTTGTAAAGGCACCCGACGGACAGATTGTGTATGATGCCGGAGGCAAGCCATTAAAGAATCCAGTGAATCAATTTCTGGGCTATATGAATGCAGATTTTGCCTGGTCAATTGGAAATAGGTTTGCCTATAAAAACTTTTCATTGAGCTTTCAGTTTGATGGAAGCGTTGGCGGAAAGATTTCCGACCGGCTTTATTCACTGACTATGCAGGGGGGCGCCAATATCGCCACAGTAGAGGGAGCTATTGGTAAATCAAGACTTGATGATGATGCCAACGCAGGTGTGTCTAATTATAAAGGTACTTATGTAGGCGATGGCGTTCAGGTTTCAAATGGGGTGCCAATCAAGTATGATAATTTTGGCCATATCACCAATTATAACGAATTACAGTTTACTAAAAATACAGCCACCAGTACAGTTCAATCCTGGGCAACTCAATATTATGGCCAAATACAGGAAGGGATGCTGGTGAGCAAAACTTATGCGAAACTTAGGGAGGTGGTCATTGGCTATGATCTACCTAAGGAATGGCTGAAAAAGTCATGGATTAAAAAGGCAAGTGTTTCTGTATTGGGCCGTAACCTGCTCTATTTTTATAAAGACAATAAGTATAAAGGCATAGATATCGAGCAGTTTAATGCGGCCAACGGAGCTTCAACGCTTCAAACACCAACCACACGGCGCTATGGTGTGAACCTAAATGTTGTATTTTAAAATTGATCAAATGAAGAGATATATTAAAAGAGTATGGTTACTGATTGCATTTGCGGCTGTAGTAGGCCCGGGCTGCAAAAAGAACTTTCAGGATCTATATTTAAATCCAAATAAACCAACAGTTGTTCCCGCTTCCCTGCTGCTAAACAGTATTTTGAATAGTATGCTGGAAGCTCCCGGATCGCAATTGGACAGAACAAATCAGTACCAGCTTCAGAACAATTCCTATTTCGGTAATAATCAGTATAATTTTGACTCGGGGAGTAACTTGTACCCCACACTGACCAATGTTGTGAATATGGAAAGTCAGGCCGTACTTGCAGGTGCAGATGATTTGAATCCTTATCATGCATTGGGTAAATTTTTCAGGGCTTATTTCTTTACTAAAATGAGTCTTCAAATGGGCGATCTGCCAATGTCTGAAGCATTGAAAGGGGAAAAGATGCTTAAACCAGTATATGATAGTCAGAAAACGATTTTTATGACCAGTCTGAGCTTGTTAGAGGAATCCAATAAGGATCTCGCCGCCCTGATTACCAAAAATAACACTTCCCTAAGTGGGGATATGTATTTTGGTAATGATCTGCGTGCCTGGCAAAGGGTAGTCAATACGTATAGATTAAGGTTACTGATCCACCTGAGTAAAAAGGTAGAGGATACAGATCTTAAAGTTGCACAGCAGTTTGCTTCAATTTTATCAGACCCTGCTACTTATCCGATCATGAAAAGCAGTAGCAATGATCTCCGGTATATCTGGCTAAACCCCACCAATCGATATCCATTAAATAAGGAATTATTTGCAAATGGTGCTTTGAATAATAGTGCCGATACCTATGTTGGATTGTTGACCGCAAATAAAGATCCAAGGGTCTTCGTAACTACTGATCCTGCACCAGGCTTAGTTACAGCGGGTGGAAGTCCCACAGATTTTGCTTCTTTTCAGGGCGGAAATATTGGTTTGGATATGGGTGTTCTCGCCAGCCAAAATGGAGGTGGTAAGCTGAGCTATATCAACCGGTACCGTTATTTTTCGGGATATACAGGCGAGCCAACGGCCATTATTAATTATACGGAAATGTGTTTCAATATTGCAGAAGCGATCAACAGGGGATGGGTGTCGAGTGGTCCTATCGGAGGAGCTGAGGCTTATTATAATGAAGGAATTAAATCTTCCATGGCATTTTATGGAATACCGGATAAAGGGGCTATGACGGTTTACTCACTTCCTTTGGGTATTTCAATAAATGGACCCTATGTGAGTAATACTGTTAACGTAGATTATACCACATACTATGCGCAACCTGGCGTGAAATACGCAGGCAATAATACAACTGGACTTCAGCAGATCATACAGCAAAAGTATGTTGCATTTTTTCTGAATAGTGGCTTAGAAGCTTATTTTAACTGGAGACGTACAGGCTTCCCTATTTTTAAAACAGGTGTTGGGACGGGTAATAACGGAAAGATCGCTTTACGTTACAAATACTTCGCAGCAGAACAGTCTGCAAATACCGATAACTATAATGCAGCGATAGCCCAATATGGAAATGTAGATGATGTAAACGGAGTGATGTGGCTCCTCAAATAATTATTGCAAAGACCTAGTTAAAAAAAATAAAATAAAAAATAAATTATGAAAAAATTAATAATAGTAACGAGCATGCTGTTGGCGGGTACTGCCTTCGGACAACAAAAATTAGATGTACAGGCGCATCGTGGTGGGATGGCTTTAATGCCAGAAAACACTATTCCTGCAATGATCAATGCCGTTAAACTTGGCGCCAGAACCCTCGAGCTGGATCTTGCAATTACCAGCGACGGTAAAGTAGTGGTATCCCACGATCCTTATATGTCATCAAATTTTATGCGTAAACCAGACGGTTCTGATGTAACAAAAGAAGAAGAAAAAAGTATGGCTTTATTTAAAATGACTTACGATAGCATCAGTCATTTTGATTCAGGAAGCAGATTATACTCGGCATTTCCTGAACAAGTAAAAATGAAAACCCATAAGCCACTTTTATCTGATCTGATAGATAGTGTAGAAGCTTATGTGAAAGAAAATCATCTTAAACCTGTATATTATAATATTGAAACCAAAACTTCCCTAATGGGCGATGGGGTGTATAATCCCTTGCCAGACGTTTTTGTTAAGACGATGATGGAGGTGATTGATAGCAAAAATATTAAAAACCGCTTTATTATTCAGTCCTTTGATGTGAGAACCCTGCAGATTCTGCATAAAACTTCACCCAAAGTGAAATTGGCTTTATTGGTTTTTGGTAAGATGGATATTGCTTCAGAACTTAAAAAGAACGGTTATTCTAAAGAAACGGAAGCGCTGGTAAAAAAAATGAACATTAGTAGTGGTGGATTAGACGGTGAGTTGGCTAAATTGGGTTTCACCCCTGATATTTATAGTCCGTACTATAGTGGTGTTGATGCTGATCTGGTGAAAAAAGTACATGAAAAGAATATGCTGATCCTTCCATGGACGGTGGATAAAGAAGAAGATATGGTTGCCTTGGGGAAACTTGGTGTTGATGGGATCATTAGCAACCGGCCAGATCTTTTGGTGAAATTGTTCGGCAGTTATCAGCAGAAATAAACTGTCTAATATTTATTTCAGAGCCCAATCATTTTTAGGATTGGGCTTACTGTTCTTTTAACATATCTAACAGATAGGGCAGTGCAGGGTTGACATTGTCCTTCTTCCATGTCGCAAACAGCGCAGTTTTTTGAGGGACATTTGTCAATTCAATAAACCTGATGTTGGGATTGTCTGTATGTGCCAGGGAAGTAGGTATAATCGATAACCCCATTCCATTTTCTACCAGTCTGAAAATGGTTGGTGCGTGGATGGAACGGTGAGCAACCTTGGGTACAAAGCCCTGGTCGGCACAGAGATTGAGAATCTGCTGATAATACAATTGGCTTTTTTCGTTTGGAAATAAGATGAACGGCTCCTGGGCCAACTGGGCAATATTGTCAAACTTTTTGCTGGTCATGGGATGAGTGGCAGGCAATACCAAAGAAAACGTTTCCACATACACCCGTTTATTGATAAAACCCTCTGGTAAATGATTACTCCTCATGAAACCAATATCAAGGAGTTCATTTTGTAAATGCATGAACTGATCGGCATTGCTCAGCTCATCGAGTTGAAATTTGATATTTGGACAGTCGCTGTTGAACAGTTTAAGTACGTCGGGCAGTACAGACTCCATGGCCGAGGCCACAAAGCCTATCCTGATCTGTCCTGTATTGCCCATTTTTAATAATTTTATGTTCGTAACTGCAGTTTCTATCTTATTGAGAATTTGTTGTACATCTTTATAAAATAAGCTGCCCGCATCGGTAAGATATACCTTCTTGTTTGTCCTGTCAAACAATTGAACTTTCAGAATCCCCTCCAATTGTTTGATCTGCTGACTTAATGCAGATTGTGATATAAAAAGTAGCTCAGAGGCCTCGCGGTAATGTAATTTCTCCGCCAGAACTTTAAAATAAGCGAGATGCCTCAATTCAATTTGATTAGCGATACTTATCATTACTTAATTAATATGAATTGTCAGTAATGATAAATGTAGAGATATTTGGCAACAAACTAAATATAAACATGATTAAAAAAGTACTTACACTCGGACTTGGAAAAGTAGGCACACTGGTTGGTTCACTATTGAGCAAGCAATTTGAGGTGACGGGTATGGATAAACAAGCACCACATTATTCATTTGATCTTCCATTTAAAGTGGTTACAGGAGATGTAACAGACATCCAATTGATGGAAAAGATTATTTCTGAACACGATGCGGTGGTATCTGCGCTGCCCTACTTTTTAAATAAGGCGATTGCAGCCATTGCCCATAAACAGGGAAAGCATTATTTTGACCTGACAGAAGATGTGGAGACAACCAATTATATTATCGGCTTAAGTGAAACGGCGACTTCTGTAATGGCGCCACAATGCGGGCTGGCTCCAGGTATTATTGGGATTATAGGTGCGCATTTAGCCAAAGACTTTGAAAAATTACGTTCTATAGAAATGCGGGTAGGCGCGCTGCCTAAATACCCTAATGGAGAAATGGGTTATTCTTTTACCTGGTCTGCAGCAGGAGTAGTCAATGAATATATAAACGATGCCGAAGCCATTCACAATGGTCAGCGCAAACAGGTTATTTCACTGCAGGGAAAAGAAGCCATCAATATAGATGGGGCTGGCTACGAAGCCTTTTATACTTCAGGTGGACTAGGCACCATGTGTGAAACTTACGAAGGAAAAGTAGATAAATTAGACTACAAAACAATTCGTTATCCCGGACATTGTGATTTAATGAACTTTCTGATTCATGAATTGCATATGAAAGACAATAAACAGCAATTGGAAGATATTCTCAAAAATGCAAAACCAGAAGTTCAGGAAGATGTGGTACTGATTTATGCAGTAGCCGAAGGATGGAAGGATGGTCAAATGAAAAGGAATGAATACTGTAAATCATGTGCTCCGATGGTTATTGACGGGCAGCACTGGAGAGCGATTTCCTGGACGACAGCAGCCAGTTTAGTGGCAGTAGTAGAAATGGTTGCGGCGGGAGCATTACCTTCTAAAGGATTTATCAAACAGGAAGAAATCTCTTTTGATGCATTGCTTGCCACCCAAACCGGCAGTTTTTTTAAATAAAGAATATGAATTTTAATAAAAATAAACCTTTAGACGTTTTTTTAAATATCCTTTTTGAGCGGTACCGGGACCAGGTGCCGGCTGTAAAGAAGATTACAAACGCACTCGTTGAAAAGGGTGTGATCGCGTCACAAAAAGAGATCATCAATGATCATATAGCTTTCAGAACACTGGGTGTCCCGAATTTAGGGATAGCCTCTTTTGAAAAGATATTCCTGCACCATGGTTATCAAAAAAGGGACTATTACCATTTTGAAAGTAAAAAACTGAATGCCTACTGGTATTCACCGCCTTCTGCTGAATATCCAAGGATTTTTATGAGCGAATTGATTGTAGACCAGCTCTCCGAACGTGCCCAAAGGATCATTCAGGGGTACACAAAACATATCGGGAAAGATCCGGTTGATCTTTTGGATCTTAGTGATGGAAAGGCTGTTGGAGAATTCTTTCACCAATCTCTATGGGAACTTCCTAACAAAAAAGATTACCAGGATTTGCTTGAAGAAAGCGAATATGCCGCCTGGGTCATCTTTAACCGCTATTACTTAAATCACTATACCATTAGCGTTCACGACCTGAAAGATGGTTATAATACACTGGAAAGCTTTAACGAGTTTGTAGAATCATTAGGATTGAAACTGAATGCTGAAGGTGGAAAAATTAAAGTGAGTCCGGATGGCTTATTGCGCCAGAGCAGCACAGTTGCTCAAATGCATTTGGCAGGTTTTTCTGATGGAGAAACCATGCCAATAGCAGGGAGCTATGTAGAATTTTCTGAACGTCTGGTGCTGCCGGAATTTAGAAACTTACCGGTCCTGTCAATTAAGCCCGAACACCGCAGAGAGGGCTTTGAAACAGGCAATGCAGATAAAATTTTTGAAAGTACATATATCAGGCAAACGGAATCCTGATCAAACAAAACGAAATGAAGATGAATCAAATTTTAAAAAGATTAGGGATTGAGGAAGTCAATCAGGGAACCTCTACAGGTTCTTCATGGCTAAGCTCCGAAGGCAAACAAATCAGCTCATTTTCTCCGGTTGACGGAACCTTGATTGCAGACGTTCAAAGTGCCGATGCAGCTAATTACGAAGTTGTGTTAAAAAAGGCTCAGGAGGCATCTTTATTCTGGAGAAATATTCCAGGACCAAAACGTGGCGATATCGTACGTCAATTTGGGGATGCGCTTCGCGAACAGAAAGAAGATCTGGGCACCTTGGTTTCGTATGAAATGGGTAAAAGTTTGCAGGAAGGTTTAGGTGAGGTTCAGGAAATGATCGATATATGTGATTTTGCTGTTGGACTTTCCCGCCAGCTTTACGGATTAACCATGCATTCCGAAAGGCCAAATCATAGAATGTATGAGCAGTGGCATCCTTTAGGCATTGTAGGTGTCATTTCTGCTTTTAACTTCCCTGTTGCAGTTTGGGCTTGGAATACTGCCCTGGCCTGGGTTTGTGGAAATGTATGTGTCTGGAAGCCCTCTTCTAAAACGCCACTCTGCGCCATTGCATGTCAGCAAATTATAGCCAGAGTTCTTAAATTGAACGACATGCCTGAAGGTATAAGCAATTTGCTGATTGGCAATGCGGCGGGTGATATGATCAATAATGACAAACGCATTCCACTTGTTTCCTTTACCGGATCTACAAAGATCGGAAGAATTGTTTCTTCGGCAGTTGCTTCAAGGTTTGGACGTAGTATTCTGGAGTTGGGTGGAAATAATGCTATTATTGTTTCTAAAGATGCAGATTTGGAAATGTCTGTTATCGGGGCGGTATTTGGAGCAGTTGGTACTGCAGGACAGCGCTGCACCTCTACCCGAAGGCTAATTATCCATGAAGATATTTATGAAATATTGAAGGCTAAACTGGTAAAGGCTTATGCCCAGCTTCGCATAGGTGATCCTTTAGATCAGAATAATCATGTGGGGCCACTTATAGATAAGCAGGCCGTTGAGATATACAACAACGCAATTGCGAAGGGAAAAGAAGAGGGCGCCGTTTTTATTGTAGAGGGCGGGGTGCTGGATGGTGATGGATTCATTTCCGGCTGTTATGTTAAACCATGTATTGCTGAGGTTAAAAATGATTATGAAATTGTACAAGATGAAACATTTGCGCCGATACTTTATCTGATCAAATATAAAACCCTGGAAGAGGCTATCGCCTTGCAAAATGGTGTTCCTCAGGGCTTGTCGTCGGCAATCATGACCCTCAATTTGCGTGAAGCAGAACAATTTTTATCTGCAAATGGCTCTGATTGCGGGATTGCTAATGTAAATATCGGTACTTCAGGAGCGGAAATCGGCGGTGCATTTGGAGGTGAAAAAGAAACGGGAGGGGGAAGAGAAAGTGGTTCGGATGCCTGGAAAGCTTATATGCGCAGACAAACAAATACCATCAACTATTCAAATACGCTGCCCCTGGCTCAAGGGATAAAATTTGACTTTTAACATTTCATAAGCGTGAAATAAATAGGCATAAAAAGGAGCCGTTTCGTGAAAACGAAACGGCTCCTTTTTATTTGAAAAATTTTGACAATAAATTTGATAAACCGATTGGTTGCTTTTATGTTTGGAACAAATAAGGAAAAAATGAGCAATAAAATCGTTGTTACCGCTACTGTACATGCTGCTATTGGAAAAGTTTGGGATGATTATACAAACCCAGAACACATCATCAGATGGAACTTTGCAGATCCTTCCTGGCAATGCCCCTCTGCATCAAATGACATGCGCGTAGGAGGAAAATATTCGGCAAGAATGGAAGCCAAAGATGGAAGTTTCGGTTTTGATTTTGAAGCAGTTTATAATGAGGTTATTGAGGGGGAAAGATTTACCTATACCATGCCAAACGGAAGACAGGCAGCTGTTGTTTTTAAAAAAGATGGAGATCAAACCGAAGTCACGGTTACATTTGATCCGGAAACAGAACATCCTCTGGAAATGCAGAAAAATGGTTGGCAGGCTATACTGGACAACTTCAAGAAATATACAGAATCAAACTAACACCAGAATATAAAGGAACATCCTTGGTCGTCAGCAAAATAAAAAGTTTACGGCCAGGGCCTGTTTAAAAGTTTTTTTATAAATTGAATGCAAAACGCCAGTGATGCATTCAATTCTACCTTTTTTACTAGCCATGATCATGGTCATCGTACTGTTGAACATGTGGGCTGCCAAACTCAAAATTGCTTATCCCATTCTATTGGTGGTTGGGGGGCTGTTGATCAGTTTTATACCTGGATTGCCCATGGTAAAGATTCACCCGGATCTGATTTTCTTTATTTTTCTTCCACCGATGCTTTTTGAGGCTGCCTGGTCTATCTCTTTTAAAGAGATGAAAAAATGGTGGCGTATCATTGGTAGTTTTGCATTCCTTGTCGTTTTTTTTACGGCATTGTCTGTGGCCCTGGTAACTAATTACCTGCTTCCAGGCTTTACCATTGGACTTGGATTTTTATTGGGCGGCATTGTATCCCCACCTGATGCAGTGAGTACCGGAGCTATTACCAAATTTGTTAAAATACCAAATTCCACTTCGGCTATTTTGGAGGGTGAAAGTCTGTTAAATGATGCGTCCTCGCTGATCATCTTCCGTTTTGCATTGGTGGCCGTTGGCACTGGTCAGTTTATCTGGCAGGATGCGGCGCTGAGTTTTGTGTGGATGATTGTTGGAGGTGCGGGTATTGGTTTATTGCTGGGCTGGATATTTGTCCAGGCACATAAATATTTGCCGACAGATGCGCCTTCAGATATAGCACTTATGCTCATTGAACCTTATTTTATGTACTGGATAGCGGAGCAGGTACACAGCTCTGGGGTGCTTGCAGTGGTAAGCGGCGGTTTATTTATGTCTGCGAGAAGGCTGATTTTTTTGAGCAGCACGAGCCGCATCAGGGCATTCAGTGTATGGGAAAGTTTCATATTTATCTTGAATGGCATCGTCTTTATGATTATCGGCCTTGAACTGCCCGAAATTATAGGAGGATTGCGCTCAAAAGGGATTCCTTTGAGTACGGCTATCGGTTATGGTGTGCTGGTTACAGGGATTTTGATCGCTGCACGTATCATTAGTTCTTATGTCGCGATGGCAGCCACGTTGATCTTCCGCCCGAGTGTAGCACCTGCTGTATCTTCCAGTAGAACGCGCTGGACTATTCCATTGTTTCTTGGCTGGACAGGGATGCGTGGCGTGGTATCGTTGGCTGCTGCATTATCCATACCTGTCGCATTTGACAATGGGATTGCTTTTCCGAACCGGGATTTAATACTGTTTATCACTTTTGTTGTTATATTACTTACACTCGTAGTACAAGGGCTTACACTTCCTTACTTCATCGATCGTATGGGGCTCTCAGGTCAAATATTTAATGAGGAGGCTGAAGAATCGGCTAAACAAAAAATGAAGCATGGGCTAAAGGAACATGTCTATAAATTTCTTAAAAACAAGTATGATAATGAGTTGAATGGGCATGCTGGTATGGAGAAATTTTTAAAGCATTGGGAAGAAAAATCAAAAGCTACAGACGACAGCTGGATGAATGAGAAAACAAAGGTCATCTTTGTTGAACTGCTCGAAAGCCAACGCCAATATCTTACTGAGTTGAACAAGAATTCTTCTATTAACGAAGAACTTATCCAGCAGCAATTGTATCAGATTGATCTTGAGGAGGAACGACTGAAAGTTATTTAGAATTTAAAGTAGCCTCAGGGCCTTGCGGGTTACGTGTTAGTCAGACTAAAAGATCTCAACTGGCTATTAGTCACCGATCCTTTTTATAAAAAATATGAATATAAATTGCGCAATTAAATACTTGCACATATATTTGCAAGTGAATGCTTGCGTAATATGTTTAATTTAAATTTATAAAGATGAAAAGGACAATTGTATACACTGTTATTGCACTGCTGATATTATCGTCTTGCAGTAATGCAAACCCAATAAAAGAAAGCAGGAACCAAGTTAAGGGAAATCTAAATGATACTTTGATTTCGAAAAAAGGCTATTCAGAAGTCAATGGAATTAAAATGTACTATGAAATTTATGGACAGGGCAAACCTCTTGTTTTGCTTCATGGAGGTGGCTCTACTATCCAAACTACCTTTGGCAGAGTTATACCCATGCTTGCTAAACATAGACAAGTAATAGCGGTAGAGCTGCAAGCACACGGAAGAACCAGTGACAGAGATAAGGATGTATCATTTGAGCAGGATGCAGATGATGTTGCTGTACTTTTACAGCATTTGAATATTGATAAAGCAGACTTTTTTGGTTTCAGTAACGGCGGGACAACGACTGTTCAGATTGTCATTCGTCATCCTCAAATAGTTGATAAGATGGTTTTAGGTTCTGCACTTTGCAAACGCAATGGTGTTCCCTTACAATTTTGGGATTTTATGAAACAGGCGAAGTTGGCCAATATGCCTGAACAGTTAAAAGAGGCTTACCTTCAAGTAGCACCAGATCCTAAAGGCTTGCAAATCATGCATGATAAGGATGCGAAAAGAATGGTGAATTTTACAGATATACCAGACCAGCAGATCGAATCCATTAAGGCACCAGTACTAATTATTATAGGAGACAAAGATGTTATAACGCCTGAGCATGCTATTGACATGCATAGGCAGATGATCAATTCAGAATTGGCTATAATTCCAGGTATCCATGGCGAGTATATTGGAGAAATAACCACACTTAAATCGGCTTCTAAAGAGGAAGACTTTGTTATTCCAATGATTGAAAGATTCCTTGATAAATCAGAAAAAGGAAAGCGGGAATGATCTCCGACCATTCCCGCCTAATCTAAATTAACGCTCTCGTATATAAAGACGCTAAAGCAGAAGTAATATTGTGTTGAACTTAAGTTTTTATAAAAATTAGTCGTTTTTCGACAGGTTTATCCCAGTAAGGCCTTCAGAAACAACTTCCTTTGTTAAGTTAATAGGTTCTGCAGTTTGAGTAGGTACTCTAACCGTTTCGGCTTTCAAATCTTCGCGAACATCCAAATTGTTAATGTTTCGGTGGATTTCTCTTTTTACACCTTCTGAGGCGTCTTTAAAATCCCTTATTCCCTGGCCTAGCCCACGTGCTAGTTCCGGTAACTTTTTGCCACCAAACAGAAGAAGAATGACTGCAAAGATCAGAATGAGCTCGCTTCCTCCAATATTTAAGAATTCTATTAATGTTCCTTGATACATATGCTTTTATAAAAAAAAAAATGATGTGTTTTCAAAGATAGAATGCGATAAAGACATTTCAGTCTACATTAAAACATTTTAATGTTAATATGATTTTCATATTAAATAATTTCGCCATAGGCTCAGTTTATCGGTTAAAAGAAAAGCTATTCTATGTAATAGAATAGAAATAGAATAAACTTATATATTTGCTTAAACGGACGAAATATCATTTAAATCAATAATTATTCCCGATGAAACACAAACTTTGGCTTAACCTTGTACTCTTGACTTCAATTTCTTTCGCGTCGACAGCACAAACTGTAACACTTGATTATCATTTTAACCATGAAGTAAGAACTACAAAAACAGGGCAGAAGGAAAGGTTTCATTACATGTGGGAAGATACCGGAAGCACAGGCTTTTCTATATTGGGAAAGGCCTTTACCAGCAATGGTGCAAAGTTGAAATCTTTGGATGCCGCGCCAACAGCCGCCAATTTGAAAAATACAGATGTATACATTATTGTTGATCCAGATACTAAAAAAGAGAGCCCAAATCCTAATTATATTGAAAAGAAAGACATCCTTGAAATTGTTAAATGGGTGAAATCAGGAGGCGTACTGTTTTTACTCGCGAATGATAGTGCTAATGTAGAATTGCCTCATTTCAATCAACTGGCGGGGAAATTCGGGCTGCATTTTAATGATGATCTTCAAAATCATGTGATTAATGACGATCATTTTGAGGATGGTGCTGTAGAAATTAAGAATGATCCAATTTTTAAAACCAGCCGCAAGATATTTATGAAAGACGTTTGTTCTATTTCGATTAATGGCGCAGCTTATGCAGGATTGAAAAATAAGGACAACGCTGTTATTATAGCCATCACTAAATACGGAAAAGGGACGGTTGTAGCTGTCGGAGATCCGTGGTTGTACAATGAATATACAAACGGGAGGTTGCCATCAGATTTCGAAAATGATAAAGCAGCCCATGATATTACAAAATGGTTGATGGAGCAGGTTCCAGCGAAATAATCTTTTACAGGTAATAAAAATATCATTTTGATAAAGTTTAACAGATAAGATTTGGATATTACAATTAAGCATCGTAATATTGCGATATATAATTATGGGACTTACTAAATCAGAAATATTCACCGAAGAGCAAAACAGGCTTTCAACTTTACTGAAAGCCATTGCCCATCCAGCCAGGATCGCCATCTTACAGCAGATCATTAAATCTAATGCCTGTATTTGTGGCGATTTGGTAGAAGAATTAGGATTAGCACAAGCCACAATCTCACAACATTTAAAAGAACTGAAAACAGCGGGTTTAATTCAGGGTACAATTGAAGGCGTATCTGTTTGTTACTGCATCAATCCTATAGTTTGGAAAGACCTGGAAAAACAGCTTTCAGGCTTCTTTGGTACTTATAACCTAAAGACAGACTGCTGTTAAAAAAATTTGGCTATATGTATCGTAATATTGCAATAATACTATAAATGAAATCTAAAATTATAATCATCATAAACAGAACTTAAAATCATGGATAAATTAGAAGCAATTAACTGGAAAACCTTTAAAGAAACATTGGAACAACATCCCGACTTGACGTTACAATTTCAATACGCAGAAGACAAATGGGTGGATGCTTCCTATCACATCACCGAAATAAAGCAAGCTCCGATCGTATCGGTAGACTGTGGTGGTGTTATGAATAGCTGGACCGAGATCATTGTGCAATTGTGGGAGCCAGAAGGAGAGGAACAAGATAGAGCGATGAAAGTAAGTAAAGCATTATCTGTTGTTAACCTTGTAGAGAAGTCACTTCCTTTAAATCCCCTCGGTACAGTTAAAATTGAATTTGGAAATTCTCAATTTGATACCAGGCAAATGTTTCCAAATGGCTTTCTAGTATCTGGAGAAAACCTGATTATTGATTTGCGTCCAGATGCCGTTGAGTGTAAGGCTATTGGAAGAGGTGGAAGTTGTGGTACAACGGATACTGGTGAGGAGTGCTGTACTCCAATGGTGAAGA
>NZ_DATMRL010000268.1:0-3291 GCF_035566355.1 Pedobacter sp. | reverse complement strand
AATTTCATAAACGGGAAGCGACATTGATGAGCAGCCGGAATGCGACCCGGGCCGATTTTGAACACGTGATAGATGCGATGAAAAAGAAACTGGTGGAACCGGCAACATATATTACGCACAGGGTGCATTTTGACGAAGTTCAAGCTAATTTTAACAGTTGGATTGATCCTGGAACGGGTGTTATTAAAGCGATGATTGGATTGGTTTAGTTCTGATTACGGAGGCGAATTTTTTGAAAATTGCAGGAATGGAGACTGGGAAGGGGGAAAGGGATTAAAGTAGGTTCATTCTGCATTGTTTTTCTACCTGTCCATGGACAAGACTTAGAATATTTGCTTATCTTTAAGTTGCAATCGCTTTTATACGGTCGGCGATAATCGGTTGTTTAGTAGGTTGTTAAAATAAAATGGTGAAAGGCTCCTTGATTCTGGCTCTTTTATTTCAATGCTTATGCACCTTTGGGCAGCAAAATTCTATTTTATTCAGAAATATAGGTTTAAATGAAGGTTTATCACAGAGTAGTGTGGTGGATATTGCATTTGATGCCAAGGGCATGATTTGGATGGCTACCCAGGATGGCTTAAACCGTTATAACGGGAAGAATTTCCTGACAGTGGATAAGAAATTTGAGGATAAGACTTCCGGAACAAGCAGCAGATTGGGGAAAATTGAAAACGCTGGCGATCATTTTCTCTGGATTCTGGTTAAAGGGGGGCATTTGGAAAAGTTTGATTTGATTAACCATACTTTTCTTCATACAGATATCTTCTCTGGAAAAAAAAGGGAGGTCGTTGTTTGTTTTTATCCTGAAAAGGACGGTAGATTGTGGGTGGGTACAGAAAGCGGGAAGCTATATGATTATGACAGTCATGCGGGTAAAGTGATCAAGCAAATTGCTATGCCTGCCGGCTCGTCCCAGCCGGTAATCAATGGGTTCTTTAAAGATAGCCATGGTCGGTTGTGGGTTATTGGGAATACGGTAGGTTATCTGGAGCACAACAAAGTTAATCCTGTGGCTTTTGAGCCATTGAAATCCAAAGAAAATGCTTCTTACAGCTGCATGGCTGAAGACAGGGAGGGGAACCTCTGGCTGGGCAGTTGGGGCAGAGGGCTTTTTGTGAAAAGGAGGGCTGAAGCTCTTTTTCATCAGTTTAAGGGATATAAAACGGGAAAGCTTCCTTCTGACCTGGTCATAGAGGCCATCCTGATAGATGAGACCAATAGAATTTGGATTGGAACCTATGGTAAAGGGCTCTTTATTGCAGACACCGAAGAAGAAAAATTAGACCAATTGGTTAATGACAGGAGAAATCCATTTTCAATTGCCTTTAATGATATACTTTCTATAAAACAGGATGCTCATCAAGGGATCTGGATAGGCACTGATGGCGGAGGTCTAAGTTATTTTAACCAAAACGGGAACAATTTTAAATTATTTACTGATCAGACCGTTCCGCCTGGCGTAGAAGTTTCTTTAGTCAGATCCATCACCACCGACAAGGAAGGTAACATTTGGGTTGGCACCACCAATAAAGGCCTGACCCAAATCAATGATAAACGAGCCCTGTATAAAACCTGGCATTTTCCAGCTTATAAAAGAGGTATTTCTAACCCTGATCGGATTGTTTCTCTTTTTAATGATGGAACAGAGCTCTTGTGGGTAGGCACCCAGGGCAATGGTTTGATCCTTTTTGATACTAAGAAGGGAAAGAATATAAAAAGGCTTCATCCTGATGCAGCTTCAGCACTAAAAATGCCGGATGGAACGGTATGGTGTATATATCCTCATCAAAAAAATGAAGTATGGTTAGGTACACAAAGCAGTGGTCTTTGCCTGGTCAATGCGGGCAGCGGTCTAGTGGCCAGGTATATACCCGGTGATGGACCAAATAATTTTGCAGATGCTATACGTGCTATAGTTTATATAAATGACAGTACTTTATGCATTGGCTTTGAAAAAACAGGGTTGTTGCTTTTTAATACGGTAAGAGAGCGTTTTTATAAGATAGGCTCAAAAGATATTTCCAGTTTTTTTAGTGTGGAAACCAGTGTTAAATGTTTGTATTATAGTGATTCTGTTTTGTGGGTTGGAACCGGGGGCAGGGGGATACTTACCTATAACTTTGCGACCAGGAAGACCAGCCTGATCGCGGAAAAGGATGGCCTGCCAAATAATACCATTTATGGAATATTATCGGGGCCGGACCACTTTTTATGGGCCAGTACAAATAAAGGTCTTAGCCGTTTTAACGCCTCCATAGCCAAGCAATCTGTAAAGTCTTTTCAATTTACCAATTATACTGCTGAACAAGGTTTGCAGGAAAATGAATTTAATACGGGTGCTTTTAGTAAAAGTTCAGATGGAATGCTCCTCTTTGGCGGTATTAATGGGCTTAATGTATTTGATCCTTCTAAATTTAATGAAGTGCGAAAAACAGCGGCTGTAGTTTTTACCCATATTTTAATTGATGACAAAGCGGTGGGAAACGAAACAGCAATGCCATTTTTAAAAGAGGTGAGGCTGGGTTACCAGAATCATTCGATAATACTCAATTTTGCTGCATTGAATTTTCCGCCTTTAAGTCAGTATCATTATTATTATAAACTGGATGGCTATGATCAGGAGTGGATTGATGCCGGTCAAAGAAACTATGCAGCCTACATGAATGTTCCAGCCAATTCTTACCGTTTTCTGGTTAAATATGTACAGCCAGGATATGCTAATGAAGGTGTGGTTACAGAAATGCGTATTGATATTGATGAACCATTTTGGGAAAAAAACTGGTTTATTGCTGACCTTGTGCTGTTGTTTCTGGGCTTGGTCTACTGCCTGTACCGCTATAGAATAGCCCAGGTTTCAAAGCTGGCTCAGATGCGCCAGGGCATAGCGACAGATTTGCATGATGATATCGGTTCTGCTTTGTCTAATATAAATATCTTATCAGAACTTTCTAAAAAAAGCCTTCAAAATACCACTCTGGCCCATATTTTTCTGGACCGAATTTCTGAAGAGGTACAGACTTCCAGCCAATCTCTCGATGATATTATATGGAGCGTAAATACTCATAATGACAATTGGGAAGAAACTTTTAGCCGGATGAGGCGCTATACTGCTGAGGTTTTTGAGAACAATAATATTCTATATCACCTTAATCTTGATGAACAGGTTGGAACTGCGAAATTAAACATGGGGAAGAGAAGGGATATTTTTCTGATTTATAAGGAGATTTTGAATAATATAAACAAACATGCCGAGGCAACGGAGGTAGAAATAGAGATGTGCTTTAAGGA
>NZ_DATMRL010000267.1:0-12872 GCF_035566355.1 Pedobacter sp. | reverse complement strand
CCTGCGCTGCTGCGGCATTGATTTGTGCGTAAGAATCTGTAGCACCCATATTGTGTTTGGCCCAGCGGTTCATACTTCCTGTACCATTGATACAGAGTAAAATACCCAGTCGTTTCTGCTCTTGTGTATAATTGACGTGTGCAAAAGTGTTTACCCTGGATTGAGGATCAAAAGCCAGTTGGTCACTTACACCATAGATTACCCCTGAGGTACCTGCAGTTGCTGCAATTTCTCCAGGCTCCAGTACATTCAAAGAGAGCGCATTATTAGGTTGGTCACCTGATTTATAGGTAACCGGAGTTCCTTCAGCCAGTCCCGTTAGCTGCGCGATACTTGCCGTAACCCGGCCATGCTCTGCAAATACAGGTTTGATTTCAGGAATAAGATCTTTGCTGAAGCCATAATAGTCCATCAGCGCTTCGGATAAGCTGTCTGTTTTAAAATCCCAGAATACCCCTTCGGATAAAGCCGAAATACTGGTGGTGATCTGCGAGGTGAGTTTCATCGCAATGAAATCACCTGAAAGCATGAATTTATCCACCCGGGCATAAATCTCCGGTTCATTTTGTTTTACCCAGGCCAGTTTGGAGGCAGTGAAATTTCCAGGAGAATTGAGCAGGTGAGATAAACAATATTCCTCTCCTAAAGCTTCAAAAGCCAGGTTCCCTGTTTCTACAGCCCGGCTGTCGCACCAGATGATACTGTTGCGCACCAGGTTTTGATCTTTATCTACCAGCACCAGGCCATGCATTTGGTAGGCGATGCCTATAGACGCAATATCACCGGCCTGAAAAGAAGCTTGTGTTTTACATTTGTTAAAAGCCTGCAGTGCATGCTCCCACCACATTTCCGGAGATTGTTCTGCCCAGCCGGTTTGTTTAGATAGGATGGGGCTTTCTTCGTCAGGATACTGTGCCGAAGTGATTACCCGCTGTGTTTCTGCATGGATGACGGCTACTTTGATAGAGGAAGTGCCTATATCGATTCCTAGTAACAGCATATTGTTTTTTGTTGCATGGTTGTTTTAAATCTGGTTAGCAAAAACGAATTTAGGAGAATAATTTTGTTTTGCAATCGATTGCCCTATTTTTTTTTATATTTTTGTATTTATTATGCAGCGTCAGAAAAGAACAACCATCTATGATATCGCCCTAAAGCTGAATTTGGCAGCTTCTTCTGTGTCCAGGGCACTGAGTAACAGTAATAAAGTTAATGCTGCAACAAAAGCACTGGTGCTCAAAACTGCTGCAGAAATGAATTATCAGCACAATGCGATGGCCTCCAACCTAAGGAAAGGGAATAACCCAACCATTGGTGTGGTCGTACCGAGGATCAACCAGTTTTTCTTTTCCAATATTATCGCCGGAATTGAAGAGGTTACTTATAAAAAGGGCTATAACCTGATCATCTGCCAGTCCAACGAATTGCATGCGCGCGAGGTGGATTGTGTTAATGCACTGGTCAATCAGCATGTGAGTTGTATCATCATTTCTATTGCCGCTGAAAACGGGCCCTACGAACACCTGCAACAGGTGCTGGACCATCAGATCAGGCTCATCCAGTTTGACCGGGTGGTAGAAGAACTGGATACTTTTAAAGTGATCAATAACAATGAAAAGGCCTCTTATGAAGCCGTGACACATCTGATAGAGCAAGGTTACCGCAGGATAGCCCTGCTGGAAGGCCCGCAACAGCTGGATATTTTCCGTCAGCGTAAAGAAGGTTACCTGGCTGCGCTTCGCAAGCACAATATTCCGGTTCTGGAAGAACTGATGTGCGAAAATGCCTGGACCAAGGAATTGGGCGCAGAAGCCACGGCTCAATTACTGGGACTGGAAAACCCACCAGATGCGATATTCGCTTCCACTTCCGATTTCTCCGCCCTGGGCGTTTTGGAGGTAGCCACCAATAAAGGCATCCAGATTCCTAAAGACCTTGGGATTTGCGGTTATTCCAATGAACCTTTTACAGAACTGACCAGCCCGTCTATTACCACTATTGATCAGTACAGCATCAGCATGGGGAAAACCATTGCAAACCTCTACTTTCAGGAAATGGAGGGACTGGAATTTAATGTAGAACCTAAAATTGTAAGTATAAAACCGAAAGTCATTGTCAGAAAGTCGACCCAACGGATTGCCGACGTAAATGCGACCACTTGATAACCTGTGTTTTCTGAAAAATGCAATCCATTGCATTTTTCAGAAAAATGATTACTTTAGGGCCGGATTAATGTCTGGCCAAATATGAAAAATGAGAAAGTAGTCACGATTTACGATCTTGCAGAGCGACTGAATCTTGCCCCTTCTACCATCAGCAGGGGGCTTCAGGACAATCCTGCTGTTACGGCTAAAACCAGGAAGAAAATATTTGATGCTGCCACAGAGATGGGCTATCGCTTCAATACCTTTGCCCGCAATTTGCGTAAACAAAAAACCAATACCATTGGGGTTATTGTACCCCGGTTAAACAGTTATTTTATTTCCGATATCCTGGCTGGTATAGAAAAAGAGCTCAATGTATCTGGCTATAACATGCTGATTAGTCAGTCTTTGGAACTGGAAGAGAATGAAATTAAGTATGCTGCGGAAATGCTGCAAAATAGGGTAGATGGTCTGATTGTGAATTTAGCTGCCAACACCCGTAACCTGGATCATTATAAAGAATACATCCGTCACCGGATCCCGCTGCTTTTTGTGGATAGGGTGATCGAAGAAGATGATTTTAATAAAGTGGTCATCAATAATGAAAAGGCGGGCTATGAAATCACCAGTCATTTAATCGAGCAGGGCTGTAAACGCATTGCTCATCTGACCGGGAATTGTATGCGGAATGTTTACCAGGAAAGGAAACTGGGCTACGAGCGCGCTTTGGCAGAACATCAGCTCCCTAAACAGCAAGACCTGATTTTTGAAACAGATCTCACGGAAGAATCTTCCATATTAGTGGCTAAACAGCTGTTGAAAATGAAGAACAGACCTGATGCACTTTTTGTGGCCAATGACCTTTCTGCGGTGGTCTGTATGAAGGTTTTTAAAGATGCAGGACTCCGTATTCCGGAAGATATTGCAGTTGCCGGATTTAACAACGACATCATTTCACGGATTTCAGAGCCTATGCTGACCACCATGAATTATCCGGGTGAAGAGATGGGAAAAATTGCAGCAAGACACCTGGTCAGCCAGCTTAATGGAGAAGAGGATGCGGCACTGACCAATACCATTATTCTAAAATCACAACTGCTGATCCGGCCATCCTCCTTAAAAAAGAAAACGATATGAGTACAAAAATTGCCATAGTTACCGGTGGCGGGGCTGGCTTAGGCCTTGCCATTACCAGAAAATTAGTAGAAGAAAAGATAAAAACCATTATTATAGGACGGGACGAATTAAAATTACAAGCTGCAGCAGCAGAACTGGGTAGTTTCTGCACTTATAAAGTACTGGACCTGCAAGACCTGTCCAGGATACCGGCCTGTGTTGAAAATATTTTACAGGAATTCGGACAAATTGATATTCTGGTCAACAATGCTGGAATTAACCATAAGAAGCCCTTTGCTGAAGTAACCGATGCCGAATTTTATAATGTGATCCAAACCAATGTCCTGTCTGTATTTGCCATCAGCAGGGAGGTGAGCAAGGTGATGATTGCTGCCGGAAAGGGATCGATCATAAATATCAGTTCTATGGCCGCCCAATACGGTATACCAAAGGTCATTGCCTATACAGCCGCTAAATCTGCCATAGAAGGAATGACTAAAGCCATGGCGGTGGAGCTTTCTCCACTGGGCATCCGGGTCAACTGTGTGGCACCAGGATTTATAAAAACAGCTATGTCTTCCAAAGCATTGGATAACGATCCGGAAAGAAAGCAAAAAGTGCTGTCCAGAACTCCAATGGGGCATCTTGGTCTTCCTGAAGACGTGGCCGGAGCGGTGTATTATTTAAGTTCGGAAGGTTCCAAATATGTTACCGGAGTGATCATTCCTGTAGATGGAGGAAATTCTATAGGCTTTTAAAATTTTTTTATCCTAAAAGACAATCGATTGTCCTATATAAAATGATAAAATTTGAGCAAAGTATGCGATGGTTTGGCCCCGGAGATCCGGTCAGCCTGAGAGACATCCGCCAGGCCGGATGTACTTCTGTGGTCACTGCCCTGCACCATATTCCTGTAGGAGCAGTTTGGAGCAAAGAAGAAATTCTTAAACGCCGAGCCTCGATAGAAGATGAAGGAATGCAATGGCTGGTGGTGGAAAGTTTACCTGTACATGAGGAAATCAAAACCAGGACCGGGAACTATAAAGAATGGCTGTACAATTACACCTGTAGTCTTAAAAATCTGTCCGAATGCGGGATCAAAGTAGTGACTTATAACTTTATGCCTGTTCTGGACTGGATGCGCACCAATCCAAGTTTTACCCTTCCCAACGGAAGTAAAACTTTATACTTTGAAAAACTGGCTTTCATCGTTTTTGAACTTTTTTTACTCCAAAGACCTTTTGCTGAACAAGCCTATACGGAGGCAGAGATTGTGGGCGCAAAAGAGAAGTTCAGCACTATGACCACAATAGAACGGGAACAGCTTTTTCAAAGTACTTTGCTCGGACTTCCAGGATCAGATGAGGCTTTTACACCGGAAATCATTCTGGATGCGTTGCAAAATTATGCAACCGTAGACGCCGATGCACTGCGGTCTAATCTGCAGCACTTTCTTCAGGAAATCATTCCCACCGCAGAAAGCTGCGGACTGAAAATGGCCATCCATCCCGACGATCCTCCATACCCGATCTTAGGACTGCCCAGAATTGTGAGTACAGAAGCCGACCTGGATTTTATTTTGAAGGCTTATCCCTCCCGGGCCAACGGACTTTGCTATTGTACCGGATCATTGGGGGTAAGAGCTGATAATGACCTTTGTCAGATCATTTCAAAGCATGGTACTCAAATTCACTTTGTACACCTGAGAAATATCCATAGAGATGAAGAAGGGAATTTTTACGAAGCGGAGCATTTGAATGGCGTAGTAGATATGTACAGTGTGCTGAAAAAACTGATCGAAGTGATGCAGCATACCGGGGTTTCCTTGCCGTTAAGGCCAGACCATGGGCACCAGATGCTGGATGATCTGCAAAAGACAACTTATCCGGGATACTCTGCCATTGGACGATTAAAGGGGCTCGCAGAACTCCGGGGTTTGGAACTGGGGATTTCCAGATCCGTGTGAAATTAAAATAACCTAAAGACCAAATATAATGAACAGACCAATCTACAAGCCGAATGCCCTGATGCTGGGCCTTTCGTTCCTGCTGCTCTCTGCTGCTGGCAACGCACAAGACAAGACTACCGGGAAAGATCCGTTTAAAGGAGCCATTTCAAAGCCCTTGATCACCAACATGTATACAGCAGATCCCTCTGCACATGTTTTTGGAGGTAAGATCTATATTTACCCTTCTCACGATATTGAAGCTGGTATCCCCGAAAATGACAATGGCGATCATTTTGACATGCGCGATTATCATATTTTTTCTATGAACGGCCCCGGAGGAAAAGTCACCGATCATGGCGTAGCCCTATCCGTAAAAAATATCCCCTGGGCTGGAAGGCAATTGTGGGCGCCTGATGCGGCCTTTAAGAATGGTACCTATTATCTGTATTTTCCCCTTAAAGATAAAAATGATGTATTCAGAATTGGTGTAGCCACTTCTTCCTCACCTGCGGGGCCTTTCAAGGCCGAAAAAGCACCAATGAAGGGAAGTTTCAGTATTGATCCAGCCGTTTTTAAAGATACAGACGGCAGTTTCTATATGTATTTCGGAGGCATTTGGGGCGGTCAGCTGCAACGCTGGAACAATGGAGAATATGACAGCAATGGTTCTAAAACAGATGCCGGGAAAGACGAAGCACCTGCATTAACAGCAAAGGTGGCTAAACTGGCGGCCAATATGAAAGAATTTGCAGAGCCGGCGAAAGATGTAGTGATACTGGATAAAGCAGGAAAACCTTTGTTAGGCGGAGATCACGACCGACGTTTTTTTGAAGGCTCCTGGATGCACAAATACAAAGGAAAATATTACTTCTCTTATTCTACCGGTGATACACATCAGCTGGTCTATGCCACAGGCAAATCACCTTACGGTCCCTTTACCTATCAGGGAGTGATCATGACGCCGGTAGTAGGCTGGACCACACATCATTCTATTGTGGAATATAAAGGCAAATGGCTGCTGTTTTACCATGATACCCAACTCTCCGGAGGCAAAACACATTTACGGAACATTAAAGTAACCGAGCTGCATCATGAAGCCGATGGAAGTATACGCACCATACATCCCTATGGAAATTAAACTTACAGCAGACCAGGAGAGGAGATAGAGGCAGATAACTGTTGCTTTTTACCAAGGATGCCCAGCAGTCCTCCGGTATGAAGGGCTACAATCTTTTCTCCTGGATTAAAATAACCTTGTTTTGCCAGATCGTCAATAGCATAAAACATCTTCGCCGTATATATAGGGTCAATCAACATGCCTTCGCGCGCTGTAAAACCCGTCATAAACTGAAGCAATTCAGGAGAAGTTTTTGCGTAACCCCCAAAATGATAATCTGTGTGCAGGTTGAGCTGCTCTATGGTTTTCGTGTAATTGTAAATTTCCCCGGCAATAAAGTCACCGCCTTTTAATACCGGCACTACATGAAGCTGGGTCTTTAGATTTTGCTGGCGGATACCTTTTAAAAGACCAGCGGCAGTTGTTCCTGTTCCTGCAGCACAAAATAAATGATCGATATCTTCAGGAAGCTCCTGGATGATTTCTGCACAACCCCTTACGGCTTCTGCAGAAGCGCCTCCTTCATCAATAAAATAAGCGGAAGGGTCTCCACCGAAAAAGACCTTGAATAAACCATATTTATCCTTATAAGCTTCTCTGCCGATAAAGATCAATTTCATTCCATAAAGTTTGCAAAGAAACAGGGTGTCATTTTCAACTTCTTCACCACGCACAAAACCGGTAGATTGTAAACCTGAGCGAGCGGCAGCAGCAGCAGTAGCAATAAGATGATTGGAATAGGCGCCTCCAAAAGTAACGAGATGCGTTCTTTTTAAATGGAGTGCTTTCGCCAGGATATATTTGAGCTTACGCCATTTGTTCCCGGAGATATAGGGATCAATAAGATCATCCCTCTTTACGTATAAACGTACAGAGGGATGCTTTAATTCGTGTAACGGACTATGTATTGCTTCAAACATGAGGCAAATATAAAGTCCATTTTACATTTCCAGCCCGATTAAGCTTTGAAATAGATTTTTTTAATCAGGTAAGGAAAAAAATTAAGAACGATTTTAACATTTTGGGTAAAGGCTTTCATAGGTATTGATTTTATATTCTCTTGGGTAGGGTAGGTGTCGTTTCTTGTATTGATGAAATTGCGGTAGGCTTGTTCATTCATTTTGTGCAGTTTCATTTTATTGCCGTTATCTTTTTTTAAAAATTTATTTCCTGTGGTTTTGAAGCCCTTTTGCCCTGTAACAAAGTGGGTTTTGCAGGCTTGCATCCTACCCTAACAAATAGTAAGCCAATTTCTTTTTTAAATATGTAATTGTTAAAGATTAGTTTTGTAAAATGGAAAATACCAACGCCGGAGTAGAATTAGAGGAGCAGGATTTATATGAACATTTTAATATTGTTGTAGACAAGGGGCAATCTTTGCTCCGGATCGACAAGTTTTTGATGCACCGTATGGAAAATGCGTCACGAAACCGTATACAAAATGCTATAGATGCCGGGAATGTTTTGGTTAATCAGAAAACGGTAAAGCCAAGTTATAAAGTAAAACCTGCTGATGAGATTTCCATTGTTTTTCCTCATCCACCCAGAGATACCGAAGTTTATCCGGAGGATATTCCCCTGGACATTGTTTATGAAGACAACGATTTGCTGGTGGTGAACAAAGAAGCGGGTATGGTGGTACACCCTGGATATAATAATTATACCGGAACCCTGGTCAATGCGCTTGCTTTTCATTTTGAACAATTGCCTGAGCTTCCTGGAAATGAAGGGAGGCCCGGTCTGGTACACCGTATAGATAAGGATACTTCAGGATTGCTGCTGATCAGCAAGAACGAAATGACCATGACCAAACTGGCCAAACAATTTTACGACCATACCATTACCCGAAAATACCTGGCCCTGGTTTGGGGAGATCTGGAAGAAAATGGCACAGTTACTGGTTATATCGGTAGAAGCGCAAAGAACCGGATCGTAATGGATATTTATGACGATGAAGAAAAAGGCAAGTGGTCTGTAACACATTATACCGTTCTGGAACGTTTAGGATATGTAACCCTAATCAGCTGCCAGCTGGAAACTGGCCGTACACATCAAATCAGAGCACATATGCAGCATATTGGACACCCACTATTCAGCGATACGAATTACGGAGGAGATAAAATTCTAAAAGGGACAACCTTTGCCAAATACAAGCAGTTTGTTCACAATTGTTTTGAGCTGATGCCCAGACAAGCACTTCATGCACAAACTTTAGGATTTATTCATCCAACCACTAAAAAATATCTGGAATTTGAAGCACCTTTGCCGGCTGATTTTGATGCGGTACTGAACAAATGGAGAAACTACATCGTACAGCCACAATAATACATGCAACACGAGTATATTTTACACAACGACGAGTTTTTTACAATTCACCATCCGATACTGACTTCCAGTAACCGCAGTTTCCGTTACGGGGACGGCTTATTTGAAACCATGCGCATGAGCGGTGGTAAGCTGTTGTTCCCTGAGTTGCATGCCGACCGGCTTCGTGCAGGAATGAAAGCCCTTAAAATAGAAGGCAGTGTTTTATTGGATGAGTATTTTCTGAAACAGAAAACGGCAGAGCTTTGTAAAAAGAATAAATTAAGAGACAATGTGCGGTTCAGGTTATCGGTTTACCGTAATGGTGATGGTCTGTATACCCCAAACAGCAATAAATCAGGATATATTCTGGAGGCCAGTCCGCTTACCGAGAGTGGTTATGAACTGAATAAGAAAGGCTTGATCATAGATGTCTTCGATGAGATCACCAAGCCCATCAACCCTTTGTCCAATTATAAAACCAGTAGTGCATTGGTCTATGTCATGGCCGGATTGTTCAAAAAGCAGCACAAACTGGATGAGGCGATCATCCTCAACCAGAACGGTTTTCTTTGCGAGAGCATCAGTTCCAATGTATTTGTGGTGTACGACAAGCAAATCTACACCCCTGCATTGTCTGAAGGATGTATTTCCGGGGTTATGCGCAAAGTGGTCATGGGACTGGCCAAAGCCAACGACATTTCCATCATAGAAGCTCAGCTCAATCCTGAGGTATTGCGGGAAGCTGAAGAAGTTTTTATCACCAATGCCCTTGGCGGTATCCGCTGGGTAATGGGTTATGGAAGAAAAAGGTATTTCAATGAAGTTTCCAAAGGATTAAGTACACTGTTGAATAATTTATAAGCGCATTCCTCTTAAAAATTCTTCCACAGACATCCTTTTTTTGCCTTCATATTGCAGATCTGTTAATTTTAAAAAGCCATCACGGGCGGCAAATTTCAGAAAGGTTTTGCCATCCGTTAAAAAACTCCCGGGTGCCACATCAGGCACCTGGTTTTCTATGCTTGTTTTGAATATTTTAAGTGTTTTATCGTTCAGCTTGGTAAATGCGGTAGGATAAGGGCTCAATCCTCTGATCAGATTATACACGGTCTGAACAGGCAGGTCCCAGTTGATCTGACAAAAATCTTTAAAGATCTTGGGCGCGTGTTTAAGTTCCTCTGCCGCAGGTTGAGGCATTTCCTGATAATTACCCGCTTCAATGGCTTTAACGGTCTTCACCAGCAGGCCTGCGCCTACAAACATCAGTTTATCATGCAGGTCACCGGCGGTATCATCGTCAGTGATGTTTACTGTCTCCGAAAAGATCACATCACCCGTATCTATTTCATGTTTTAAAAAGAAGGTGGTTACACCGCTTTCTTTTTCTCCGTTAATAATGGCATGATTGATTGGCGCTGCACCGCGATAATGGGGCAGGAGTGAAGCGTGCAAATTGATGGTGCCTTTTGGTGGCATGTTCCACACCACTTCCGGCAGCATCCGGAAAGCCACCACCACCTGCAGATCAGGCTTTAACTCCTGCAGATCAGCAATGAATTCCGGGTCTTTAAGTTTTACAGGCTGAAGTACTTTAATTCCATGTTCAACAGCATATTTTTTTACTGCACTTTCACTGAGTTTCTGCCCTCTTCCTGCCGGCTTGTCTGCTGCAGTAACGACTGCTGCAATTTCAAAACCTGCTTTAACCAAAGCATCTAAAGATGCTACTGCAAAATCGGGCGTGCCCATAAAAACTAATTTCATCCGGATATGTTTATTGTACCTATAATCAAAGCCTGGAAATTTAAAGACCCCTGGCTTTATTGAAAAGCAAAATAACTAAAAATTTAACGTATATCCTTCCTTTGCTTATGGTTCAGACAATAGAAGAAATAAAAGAAAGCGGTTTGGTGTACCTTACCGATAGTATGCCAGGGATTTACAGAAAAGGAAAGCCTGGTAAATTTTATTATGCCGATCAGAAAGGAAATCGGATCACCGATCAAAACCAGCTCGATCGCATCAAAGCGCTCGTACTGCCCCCGGCCTGGACAGCCGTTTGGATTGCGCCTAAAAAGAACGCACATCTCCAGGCTACAGGGATTGATGCCGCTGGGCGGAAGCAATACCGCTACCACCAGAAATGGACCATTCGACGTTCTGATACTAAATATTTCAGGTTGCTGGAGTTTGGGAAAGTTTTGCCGCAGATGCGTAAAAGGATTGCCAAAGATCTTAGACGAAAGCAGTTTGATGAACAAAAAGTCCTGGCCATTTGTGTACAGGTCATGTTGAAGACCCTTATCCGTGTGGGGAATGAAACCTATAAACAGTTGTATGGCAGTTATGGATTGAGTACCCTGCGGGATAAACATGCAAAGATCGAGGGAAATCAGCTTACCCTGAGTTTCAAAGGAAAAAAAGGGGTTCAGCAGGAGATCCGTTTAAACGACCGGACACTGGCGAGATTGGTGAAAAAATGCAGGGACATCCCCGGACAGGAACTTTTCCAATATTATACCAGTGGTAAGGCACATGAGTCTGTAGATTCCGGACAGATCAATAACTACATCAGGGAAATCAGCGGCAGCGACTTTACCGCAAAAGATTTTCGTACCTGGGGAGGCACGCTGGAGGCCCTGCGACAACTGGCCAGATGTACCAACGTAGAAGATGACCGCCCAAAGAAAAAGGTTATTGTTGAAGTTTTGGACTGCGTTGCCGGAAAACTTGGAAATACGCGTGCAGTTTGTAAGAGTTCTTACGTGTATCCATTATTGCTGGAAGCTTTTGAAAAAGACGAGTTGGCGAAGTACCTTCAGCAGGTTCATCTAGATAAGCCGCAGACCCAGTCTGCTATGGAAAATGATGAAAAGGTTTTAATGAAATTTTTAAAGGCTATCCAAAGAAATTCAGCATGACGATTTAACACAAAAAGGCTGTATCAATACGGTCGTCATCCTGAAATGAATTCAGGATGACGACCGTATTGATACAGCCTTTTTCTTATTTCTTTGGAGGTGTTTTAACCGGATGTACAGGTTGTTCCTCTTTCTCTCTTTTTTGAGCAATATTCTTAAAATTGGCTTGCTCTTTAGTATAGTCCTTATCTTCAGGCTTTTTTACAGCCTTGTTTCCCGAAGGTACTTTTCCTTTAGGTGCTTCTTCCTGGTAATTGCTGCCAGGCTTTTTACTTTTCTCTTTAGGCGCGCTGTTCATATCCTTTTGTTTAAATTCAATCAGCAATCCTTATGGGTTGCCTAAGGATACAACAAGTATTTTTTGCGCATTGTTTTGTATTTGCTCAATCCAGGCTCCCAGCTGGCCCTGATCTCTTTTTCAGATTTGCCTGCAATAATCTGCTGTCTGAAATCCGCTACGCCCACCAAACGCTCAATAACCCCCATTTGATTGCTCAGTTTAGAATTGAAAAAATCGGCTTTGTTAGGAGAGGCTTTGTACAATTCAATCAGCCAGCTGAGTTTGATCTTTTTATCCTTCCTGAAATTATCCGTGTCGTACTTCCTTAAATCCAATCCATAGCACACCTGGTTCATAAACAGAGGGGTTTCAGCCATGCCCTTAATGCTGACTGGTGTAAAAGAGAAACTGTATTTTCCTTTAAGCGCCGGCGATCCGACAATTGTAAAAGGAAACTGGGTACCCCGTCCAAGGTTGAGGTAAGTACCCTCAAACAAACAGGTGGTCGGGTATAATAAAATAGATTGCGGGGTATTCAGATTTGGTGAAGGTTTCACCGGAAGTTCATATGGTGTGTCATGCGTGTAATTAGCCACCTTAATGATCTGGAGTTTGCAAGTCAGTTTATTGTCCAGCCATCCTTCGCCGTTTAGCATTTGAGCATATTCGGCTACGGTAAGCCCATGTACAATTGGAATAGGTTTTAAGCCAATGCCAGACTTAAACTTCGGATCCAGGATAGGACCGTCCACATAAAAACCATTGGGATTTGGTCTGTCCAGGATCATTAACTCTTTTCCATGCTCTGCACAGGCCTCCATAACATGCTGCAGGGTATTGATATAGGTGTAAAAACGTACACCGACATCCTGAATATCAAAAACCATGATGTCTATGTCTGCGAGTTCCTCTGCTGTAGGCTTTTCGTGTTTTCCGTATAAGGAAACTGCTTTGATACCAGTCTTGGCATCTACATCGTCATCTACATGGATACCGGCACTCGCGTTCCCTCTAAAACCATGTTCCGGACCAAAGATCT
>NZ_DATMRL010000266.1:0-6269 GCF_035566355.1 Pedobacter sp. | reverse complement strand
GTGCAGACCATAGTAATATTGAAGGGCAGGCCCGCTTTCTACGTGCACATTTTTATTTTGAACTTAAAAAAATGTGGAACATGGTGCCTTACACAGATGAAACCACTACAGATTTCAACCAGCCCAACAATACCGACATCTGGCCAAAAATTGAAGCAGACCTGAAGTTCGCCTATGAGAACCTTCCCGGAACACAATCAGAAATAGGCCGGGCCAATAAATGGGCGGCAGGTGCCTATCTGGCCAAGGCCTATCTTTATCAGCATAAATTTGCAGAGGCCAAGGCTATTTTTGATGTAGTGATTCCGCAAGGCACCACTACCAGCGGAAAGAAATATGCCTTAAATGAAGCATTCGCTGATAATTTTACGCCAAGTAAAGAAGACAACCCTGAAGTGGTTTTCGCGATACAAATGGCTGCAAATGCCGATCCAAATGGTCCTTCTAAAGGAAACAACGGAGACATGCTCAATTTCCCATACGGAGAAAGTCCATTCGGATGTTGTGGTTTCTTCCAGCCTTCTATAGACCTGGTAAACCATTTCCGCACCAATGAAACCACTGGATTACCTTACCTGACCGATTACAATAGTCATCCGATTAAAAACGACATGAACATCAGCGGTGATCAAAATTTTGATCCGGATCAGGGCACCATTGACCCGCGCCTGGACTGGACCGCCGGAAGACGTGGTGTGCCTTACCTGGACTGGGGCAATTACCCAGGTAAACCCTGGATCAGAAGCCAGTTGTATGGCGGTCCTTACGGTCCTAAAAAGAACATTTTCTGGCAGGCTACCCAGGCCACCGATGGTGATTTCAGCACCTGGGCACCGGGTTCTTCCATCAATTACCTGGTGATCCGCTTTGCTGATGTGCTGCTTATGGCAGCAGAATGTGAGGAACAGGTGGGCAGCCCGGACAAGGCGCAGGAATATGTAAATTTGGTCAGAGCAAGGGCTGCAAATCCAAAAAGCTGGGTTTACAAATACATTGACGATGACAATCCTTTAAAAGGCTTTTCAGACGAACCTGCTGCCAATTACAAGGTAGGTGCTTATCCTGCCGGAGATTTTGCCTCCAAAGGTAAAAACTATGCACTAAGTGCCATCTATTATGAGCGTAAAATAGAGCTGGCTATGGAAGGTCACCGCTTTTTTGATCTGGTGAGATGGGGCATAGCAGATCAGGAATTAAATGCTTACTTTAGTTACCAGGGAAAATTGACACAAGATGTAAGCAGAGGTAAATTTAATGCAGCAAGGAACAACTATTATCCTATTCCTCAGCGGCAGATCGACCTCAGTCAGGCAGGAGGTGCTCCAGTTTTAAAACAAAACCCAGGCTACAATTAATTACCAGGATCTAAACCAGAAACATCACATGAACCCATCTCCACAACGATTTCTTTCCCTGGATGTATTCCGGGGAATGACCGTTTGCTTTATGATCATTGTCAATACTCCAGGCCGGGGCGCTACCCCATTTGGTATCCTGGAACATGCCCGCTGGCATGGTTTTACCCCTACCGACCTGGTCTTTCCTTCCTTTTTGTTTGCAGTTGGAAATGCCATGAGTTTTACCATGAAGAAATTTGCCGAAATGCAGACGGGCGATGTCCTTTTAAAGGTATTTAAGCGCACCTGTGTTATTTTCCTCCTGGGTTTTCTGCTCTATTGGTTTCCTTTTTTCAGTTATGATAAAACAGGACATATGGTTTTCTCTCCTTTCAGCCACACCCGTGTACTGGGCGTGCTGCAGAGAATAGCGCTGTGTTACTGTATTGCCTCTCTGATGGTGCATTTTCTATCTACCCGTACCGTGATTATGACCAGTGTAGTCATGCTGCTGGGTTACTGGATCATACTGCTGGTTTACGGAGACCCTTCAGACCCTTTCAGCATGCTGGGCAATGCCGGGCAATATCTGGATAAAGCTGTTCTGGGAGAACATCATCTTTATCATGGCGAGGGTGTAGCCTTTGATCCGGAAGGCATATTAAGTACCATTCCATCCTGTGTTAATGTGATTATCGGCTATCTGACCGGGGTTTTTATACAAAAGAAAGGTAAAGGATATGAAACCATAGCAAAGCTCCTGTTAACCGGGGCTTTGCTTGTACTGGTCGCCATATGCTGGAATGCGGTATTTCCAATCAACAAAAAACTATGGACCAGCTCTTTTGTGCTGGTCACCTGCGGTCTTGATCTGATCCTGATTGGCGCATTGATCTATATGATAGAGGTCTTATCCTGGGATAAATGGACGAAGTTTTTTACCGTTTTTGGTAAGAACCCTCTGTTCATTTACCTGGTTTCGGAAGTACTGCTGACGGTTATAGACCTTATTTTTCCGAAATTGCATTTCTATAAATGGATCAACGAATCTTTTTTCCAGGTCATTGCACCGGGTCCGGTAGGTTCTCTCTTATTTGCCCTCTGTTTTATGCTGGTTTGCTGGCTGGTGGGTTACATTTTAGATAAACGTAAAATATATGTAAGGGTTTAAACCCGGAATTAAACAGAATTTACTTCTTTAACACTAAAGGTTATGAAACATCTTTTAATAACAGTTTTGCTGTTAAATACCTTTCTTATGTCCTTTGCCCAAACGCCGAAACAGCTGAATCCTGCCGATGTTCAATTGAAGTGGGAATTGCTCGGTAACAAATACAAGAACACCGGTCTGGCCCTTTCCAGGCTCACACTGATCAACGAAGGAAAAGAAAGCCTTCCGGCAAGTGGATGGAGCATTTATTTCAATTCAGGGAGATTAACTGTGGCGGATACAGATACCGCTGCTCTGCAGATCCAACAGGTCAATGGCGATCTGTTTCGTCTGGTTCCCAAAGCCGGTAACCTTTCTGTAGGACCCGGTAGCAGTAAAAAGATCCAGATACTGGCAGAAGAAGCCAAAAACATCTCTGATTTTCCCTCGGGGTTTTACCTGGTCTGGGACAGACAGCCGGAAAAAGGTTATCCTTTCAAAGAGGTTACCACAAGTTCTCTCCTTAACAGAGATCAGGAGGAGGCAGCACTTGCTTCCAAAATATACCATCAGAATCAGTTGATCAGGCCGCTTACAGACGAAGAAATCCCGAAGATATTTCCTAGTCCGGCCAATTATCAGCCACAAACCGGAACGTTTGAGTTCAGTGCAAAAGTTAAACTTTCTGCAGATGCAGATTTCCATCAGGAGGCCATGTTATTTGCAGAGGAGCTATCCAGGCTTTTCGGAAAGACTGTTTCGTTAAATCAAACCACTGCCGGGCCGGCCATCGTATTTAAAAAAGAAAAGAACCTTGGCACGGAAGCGTATACATTGAGCATCAGCCCACAGCAAATTTTGATTCGGGCTTCAGATCCTGCCGGTGCATTTTATGCTATTCAGTCTTTGAAAACCATGTTACCACCTGACTTATGGTCCAGTCATTTAAAATCTGCAAAAGTTCCCTGTGCCCAGGTGCAGGATGCCCCACGTTTTAAGTTTCGTGGATTTATGCTTGAAGTGGCACGGAATTTTCAATCCAAAGCCGAGGTGCTGAAGGTACTCGATGTCATGGCTTTGTATAAGCTCAATGTACTACATTTCCATTTAAACGATGATGAAGGCTGGCGGCTCGAAATCCCTGGTTTGCCGGAACTCACTGAAGTAGGTTCTCAGCGGGGACATACGGTTGACGACCAAAAAAACATCCTGCCCTCCTATGGCTCAGGTCCTTTTACTGGTGCAAATTCTGGTAGCGGCTTCTATGCCAAAGCCGATTTCATAGAGATTCTGAAATATGCGGCCCGGCGGCATATCCAGGTCATTCCAGAGATTGAAACGCCCGGCCATGCGCGTGCAGCCATCAAATCTATGGATGCCAGATACGACAAGTTGATGAAACTGGGCCAACAGGCTGCAGCCGAAGAATACCTGCTGCGCGACAGGAATGACCAGTCGGTTTACCGCTCTGTACAGGGCTGGAATGATAATGTACTCAACCCTGCCCTTCCTTCTGTTTATCATTTTATGGAAAAAGTAGTGGATGAGATCGGATCGATGTATAAAGAGGCTGGTTTAAAACTGAGCACCGTCCACTTTGGGGGTGATGAAGTTCCCGCAGGCGTATGGACCCGCTCGCCTGCAGTAGCCGATTTGATTAGACAGGATTCAACGGTAAAAGGACCCGATGATCTTTGGTATTATTATTTTACGAAAGTAAACGCCTTACTCAAAACCCGCAGACTTTATCTCACTGGTTGGGAAGAGATCGGATTGAGAAAAACGCTGCTCGACGGGCAGCATAAGATGATCCTCAACAGTGCTTTTGTAAACAACAACTTCCATACCGAGGTTTGGAACAATGTGGATGGCAATGAAGATTTACCTTATAAGATGGCCAATGCCGGCTACAAGGTTACGCTGACTTGTGTAACGCATCTCTATTTTGATTTGGCAGCGAATACAGATTTTGAAGAACCCGGGCAATACTGGGGAGGTTATGTGGATACAGATAAACCTTTTTATTTTATTCCTTATGATTATTACAAGTCTTTTAGGGAGGACGTAAACGGACATCCTGTTAACCCGGCGGTTTTTACAGCTAAAGAACGCCTAACTGATTTTGGAAAAGCGAACATTATTGGCATACAGGCGCCGCTTTGGAGTGAAACTATAAAAAGTCCGGAAAGGTTGGAATACATGCTGCTCCCTAAACTTCTGGGGCTTGCAGAGCGGGCCTGGGCTAAAGATCCTTCCTGGGCTATAGAAAAGGATACGCTTAAAAGCAAACCATTGTACCAGGAGGCATGGTCGGCTTTTGTTCATGTGCTGGGCAAGCGTGAGCTTCCACGCCTGAGTGCTTACAATGGTGGATATTTATACCGGATACCGACGCCAGGTGTGGTGAAGGAAAATGGTTATGCCATGGCGAATACTTCCTACCCCGGACTGCTTATACGTTATACCACTAATGGCACTGAACCTAGCACATCCAGCCCTGTTTATCAGCAGCCGGTGCCGCTTAAAGGTGTTCTGAAATTTGCGCTGTTTAATCCTTTGGGAAGACAGGGTCGTTCTGTTGCGGTAAAGTCATTATAGAAAGAAACAGGCATCAGGGAAATAACCTGCCCTGATAGCCGTTTTTTTCAAATTGTAATACATCTTCTCCAAAATTAGAAACGGTAATACCCAGTAAGCGTACGGGTCGGTTGGTGAAATCTACGGATTCCAAAAGAACCATAGCAGCATTAAGGATAAGTTCCTGTTCTGCCACCGCAGTGGGATAAGATTTACTGCGGGTAATGGTCTTAAAGTCGCTGAATTTGATCTTAACGGTTACCGTTCGTCCCTTCAGCTGGTTTCTTTTTATACGATCTGAAACAATCCGGGAGATCTTTTCCAGTTCAGCGGCCATTTCGGGAATCGTGATCAGATCTTCCGGAAAAGTATCTTCTGCACCAACAGATTTGGTTTCCTGGTTGGCTTCTACTTTTCTATGGTCTATTCCCCTTACAATCTTATAAAAGAAATGGCCGGATTTTCCGAAGAGGTTAACCAGCTCCACTTCGCTGAGCTTTTTAAGGTCGCCGCCGGTATGCAGCCCGCGCATTTTCATTTTTTCAGCGGTTACCTTACCTACGCCATGGAATTTTTCCACAGGCAGTTTTTCCATGAAACGCTCAATTTTAGAAGGGCCGATAAAGGTTAATCCATCGGGTTTATTCATATCCGAGGCGATTTTAGCGACAAACTTGTTGATAGATACGCCTGCGGATGCGGTGAGCTGCAGTTCATCACTGATCATTTGCTTGATCTGCCTGGCTATTTCTATGGCTGATCCTATACCTAGTTTATCGTCTGTAACATCCAGATAGGCCTCATCCAGGGAAAGCGGTTGTATTTCATCGGTAAAACGGCTGAAAATTTCACGGATATGGATGGAAACTTCTTTATAGGCAGGAAAGCGCGGGCGAACAAAGATCAGGTGCGGACAGAGTTGCTGTGCCTTTTTTGAAGGCATGGCAGAATGTACTCCATATTTACGGGCCTCATAGCTGGCCGTTGCCACTACGCCTCCCCTGCCTTCTGGTGAGCCGCCAACAGCAATTGCTTTTCCACGATATTCCGGATGGTCCCTTTGCTCTACAGAGGCATAAAAGGCATCCATGTCTATGTGAATGATCTTGCGGTATTGCTTTTCTTCAGCGGGCTCCATTTCGGAAGGACTTATTCTTTAGGCTTTGGGTGAACAAAAATTAAATCCACAAAAAAAGGTCCACTAC
>NZ_DATMRL010000265.1:0-6653 GCF_035566355.1 Pedobacter sp. | reverse complement strand
TGCTTACGGGAGACAATGAACAGACCGCATCTGCTGTAGCCACTCAGGCAGGTATTTCTCACTATAAGGCTGAAGTATTGCCTTCGGAAAAAGCGGCCTTTGTACAACAATTACAGAAAGAAGGTAAAGTGGTGGCCATGGTGGGAGACGGTATCAACGATAGCCAGGCACTTGCCCAGGCAGATGTTTCTATTGCCATGGGGAAAGGTTCTGATATTGCCATTGATGTAGCTAAGATGACGTTAATTTCCTCTGACTTACAGCAGATACCTAAAGCATTACGTTTGTCAAAACAAACGGTTAAAACCATCAGGCAGAATTTATTCTGGGCCTTTATTTACAATGTGATTGGTATCCCGCTGGCTGCTGGTGTATTATTCCCTGTAAATGGCTTTTTACTGAATCCCATGATTGCCGGTGCTGCTATGGCGCTCAGCTCTGTGTCTGTGGTGAGTAATAGTATCCGTTTAAAACTAGCAAAATTGAATTAATCATTAACTTTATAAAAACATGGAAACATTAAAATTCAAAACCAATATAAAATGTGGCGGTTGTATAGCAACTGTAACCCCTTTTTTAAATGATCTCGAGACTGTCCAGTCCTGGAAAGTAGATGTAGATAATGCAGATAAAGTATTAACTGTTGAAGGAAGTGCAAGTGCTCCTGAAGTAATTGATGTATTGAACAAGGCAGGTTACAAAGCAGAAAAGATTTAAATATGTTGTTACACGTTAAAAATATGGTTTGTGACCGCTGTATACTGATTGTTCGTCAACAGCTGGAGAACTTAAATTTTAAGGTAAAGGACATTAGTTTGGGGAAGGTAGATATTGAACCAGAACCCATGGAAGAGCAGGTGCAAAATATTGCATCTGCTTTGCAGGTTCTGGGCTTTGAACTGATCGACAAACAAAAGGACCAGCTTGTAGAGCAAATTAAAACTAAGGTCATCGAACTGGTGCATTATTCCGATCTGAATGCCATTCATCAAAGCCTGATGACCCTGATCGCCGAGCAACTCCATAAGGAGTATACTTATCTGAGCCGATTGTTTTCTGATGCTGAGGGAATTACAATAGAAAAATATATTATTCAGCAAAAAATTGAAAAAGTGAAAGAACTGATTCAGTATGGGGAGCTGAATTTGAACGAAATCGCCTTTAAAATGGGCTATAGCAGCAGTGCCCATTTATCTACACAATTTAAATCGGTTACCGGGCAGTCGCCAAGCCAGTATAAAGCAGCTGCCGGTCAGCAAAGAAAGGCTTTAGATCAGGTTAAATAAACCGGTCATGATACGCCTTTTCCAGTGTTTCCCGGTGCATAGGGTGGGCCAGACTAATGAGGGCTTTTGCTCTTTGTTTCAGACTAAGGCCAAAAAGGTTCACTTTTCCGTGTTCTGTGACCACCCAGTTTACATGGCCCCTGGTGGTAACCACACCAGCACCTTCTTTTAAAAAGGGAACGATTCTGGAGATACCCTTGGAAGTAACCGAGGGAAGGGCTATAATGGGCTTGCCGCCTTGTGACAGGGAAGCACCATGAATAAAGTCCATTTGCCCGCCAATACCCGAATACTGGTATGTACCCATGGAATCCGCACATACCTGACCGGTAAGGTCTAGTTCTATGGCAGAATTGATGGCAGTAACTTTTGGGTTTTGACGGATAATACTTGTATCGTTGGCATAAGAGATATCCATTACACGAATGCTGGGGTTGTCATTTACAAAGTCATACAATTTTCTGGTGCCTATCATGAAACCGGTAATGGATTTACCTCTGTTGATCTTTTTAAGACTATTATTAATTACACCACTCTGGATTAAGGGAATGACACCATCAGACAACATTTCTGTATGAATGCCCAGGTTTTTATGTCCGCTCAAATTCTTTAATACCTGATCTGGAATGCCACCTATACCCAGTTGCAGGGTTGCTCCATCTTCCACCAGGGAGGCGATATGGTGCCCGATGGTGACCATGGCTTCTGTGGTTTTTGCTGAATAATCAACTTCAGGTAGCGCAGATTCATGCCAGACCAGTGTATTGATTTTATTGATGTGTATAAAGCCGTCGCCATGGGTACGTGGCATATTTGGGTTTACCTGTGCGATAACGTGTCTGGCGGTATCTACTGCCGCGCGGGCAATATCTACAGAAGTCCCCAGCGAACAGTATCCATGTACATCGGGGGGTGAAACTTGCACCATAGCGACATCAATAGGTAAAAAACCTTCTTTAAAGAGTTTGGGGATCTGGCTTAGAAAAACGGGTACGTAATCTCCGTAGGAACTGTTTACTATGGCACGTGTATTGGCTGATACAAACAGAGAATTAAAGAAGAAACTTTCTTTATAGGTGGAATGGTTGAAATCTGCTTCTCCTAAGGTGGTGATACTGACAAGTTCTACCTTTTTTAATTCCTGATGTCTTTGTTGGAGAGCTTTGACCAGGTGTACTGGAGTGGCCGCACTGCCATGAATAAATACCCGGTTGCCGGATTGTATCGCTCTAACGGCTTCTTCTGCGGTAGTATATGTCGTGTTGTTCATGATTGTTGTTCTTAGCTAAAGATGGGAAAAATTACTTTAGTATGCCATGATGAAAGTCATCCTGAACGTATGATCACAGTCATTAATCAGAAGCTTTTTTTATTTTTATAAAAATGAATAGATCTTACCTTAATTCTTTTTAATAAGATATTGGATCTTTTTCCTCATTTCGGTAAATAAGTTTTAATTTTAATCGTTACTCTGATTAAACAATTCTGATGTACAATGAATGATCTAGCAGATATCCATAAGAATTTTGATGAGGAAGGCGTTTTAAAAGCACTCAATGAGAGCAGGACGGAGCTGGAGTTTGCGGTGAATGCGGCCGAGCTGGCTACATGGGACCTCAATACAAAAACCTATAAATTTAGTGGTAATCAAAGGCTGAGGGAATGGTTTGGACTTGGTGGAAATGGTGAGGATATTGATCTGGCAGAAGCCGTTGGTGTGATTGCAGCAAAAGATAGACAGAAGGTGAGTGATGCCATTCAAAATGCGTTGCACTTTTCTTCAGGAGGTCTTTATAACATATCTTATACAATTATCAACCCATTGTCAGGTAAAGAACGAATTGTGCTGGCCAGAGGTAAAGCTCTTTTTGATGAAGACAATCGCCCTACCCGGTTTAATGGGATTCTGCAAGACATTACCGAAGAAACCAAAGCCCGTTCTTTGCTGGAAGATGCGGAGGAAAGAGCAAGACTTGCAGCGGATGCGGTAAAGCTAGGTACCTTTGATATGAACTTGTTTACCAGTAAGATGTCTACTTCAGATCGTTTCAATACCATTTTTGGATTTGAGGCGACAGCGAGCAGGGCGCAATTTGCTGCTGTCATCCATCCTGAGGACAAGGCTATTAGAATTGATGCACACAGACGGGCTGTTGAAACCGGACAACTTTTTTATGAAGTGAGGGTAATTTGGCCCGACCAATCTGTGCGCTGGATAAGAGTGGAAGGTAAAATCTATTATGACGGGGATGGAAAAGCAGTAAGAAATATTGGAACTGTACTGGATATTACCGATAAAAAGAATACGGAAAAAGAATTGTTATCAATCAATAAGCAGCTTCAGACAGCTTTGGAAGAGCAGAAAAACCTGCAGCGGCAGAAAGATGATTTTTTGGCTATTGCAAGTCATGAACTGAAAACCCCGGTAACGAGTTTGAAGGCATATACTCAGGTTATGCAGAAAATTTTATTACAAAAAGGGGATACAAAGGAAGCCGAGATGATGGTGAAGATGGATGCGCAGCTAAAGCGTTTAACGAACCTTATTGGTGATTTATTGGATGTAACGAAGATGAATTCCGGCCGGATTGAATTTAACTCTTCTGATTTTGATTTCAATGAAATGCTGAAGTTTGTGATTGAAGAATTACAGCGTACAACCGATAAGCATACCATCAGGGAGCATTTTAAGGAGGTAGGTATCATTACAGGCGATGAAGAGCGTATTGGCCAGGTAGTGACCAACTTGATTTCCAACGCCATTAAATATTCTCCGGCTGAAGGTGTGATCAACGTATCCAGCGAAATCAAAGATGATGAGATTGTGGTATGTGTGGAAGATAAGGGAATTGGTATTCCTGAAGATAAACTGGAGAAGGTCTTTGAGCAGTTTTATCGTGTGAAAGGTCATTTGCAGCATACTTTTCCTGGTTTAGGTCTGGGCCTTTTTATTTCTGCTGAAATTATTAAAAGAGAAGGCGGTAAGCTTTGGGTAAATAGCGTTGAGGGAAAAGGATCTACTTTTTGTTTTTCGCTTCCGTTAAAGAAGCCGAATCAGATTTAATTTGCTAATTTTATGAAATAAACTTCTTTCTATGCCGAAACTTAAAGCTGTATTGTTTGATCTTGACGGTACCTTGATTGATTCAGAATATTTTCATTTCGAGTGCTGGAATGAAATCCTCAAAACATTTTCTTACGAAATGACCTATGCGGACTGGTTAAAGGGGTATGCTGGTTTTCCACTTCCTGTAAACAGCAAAAATATTAAAGAACACTACCAGCTTGATATTTCTTTGCAAGAGTTAATGGCCTGGCGAGAAAGAATGAGTATGACTGGATTGGAGACTAAGACGATCAATTTGATGCCTTATGCATTGGATACCTTAAGGTTTTTTAAAGAAGAAGGATTAAAACTGGGTTTGGTTACAGCCAGCCCGCAGTTTGAGGTGGACCTGATCTTTAAGAGAAACAACCTGGCAGATTTTTTTGATGTGATGGTGACCAGATCGGATGTGGTTAATTCCAAACCTGATCCGGAGGGCTATAATTTATGTGTATCTAAGCTTGGTGTTGAAAAGGAAGAATGTATTGCTTTTGAGGATACGATAAATGGTTTACGGGCAGCTAAGGCTGCTGGCTTGGTTTGTTATGCTATTCAACAGGATGAAACACAACATGAGAAGCTTTCTGTTGCAGATTCTATATTCCTGGATTTGGAAGAGGGACGCAAAAAGGCGCATCTTTCATTAATGCTATAAATATTTAAGGGATTAAAAAAAATTGCTGACAATTTGATTTGAACGTTGTTATATGTTTATGAAATCATTTGATGCAATTGTAATTGGCGCAGGACAGGCTGGCGTACCATTAGCCAAGAAGCTGGCTGCTGCAGGCTGGAAAACGGTCCTAATCGAAAAAAGATGGATCGGCGGAACCTGTATTAATGATGGGTGTACACCCACAAAGACAATGGTTGCCTCTGCAAGGATGGCTTATATGGCTGGAAAAAGTAAAGATCTTGGCGTTGATATTCCAGCCTACAGACTCAACTTTAAGACGGTCATGCAGCGCAAAGATCATTTGGTCTCCTTATTCAGAGAGGGTGCTGTTCGTGGTATAGAAAAGACACCAAATTTAAGTGTTGTGTATGGAGAAGCTAAATTTATAGCTGATCATCAGGTACAGGTAATGAAGGAAGACAGGGCTGATCTTTTTGAAGCTAAACATATCTTTATCAATACGGGTGCCTTGCCGTTTGTTCCTGAAATTGAAGGGCTTTCTGAAATAAAATTTCTCACTTCTACTTCTATCATGGAATTAGAGGATGTTCCATCTCATTTACTGATTGTAGGTGGTGGTTATATAGGAATGGAGTTTGGACAGATGTTTAAACGGTTTGGTGCGGAGGTGACGCTGCTGGAACAAGGTGATCGTCTGCTACCACATGAAGATGAAGACGTTTGCAGGGAGATGAGTACAGTTTTTCAGGAGGAGGGTATAAAGGTACTGCTACAGACCAAAGCCATTAGGTTTGAAAATTATGGGGATGTCAGAATCCGGGTGACTACTTTGACAGATGGAGAGGAGGTAAAGCATTTGTGCAGCCATGTGTTAATCGCTTCTGGCAGGGATCCGCAAACCAGGATGCTTGGATTGGAAAATACGAATATCATTTGTAATGACCAGGGTTACATTAAAGTTAATGATCATTTAGAAACAGATGTTAAAGGTGTTTATGCACTTGGTGATGTAAAGGGTGGTCCCGCATTTACCCATATCGCTTATAACGATCATTTGGTGTTGATTGATCATTTGTTGCACGGGGAGAAAAAAGGGATTAAAGGACGGTTATTACCTTATTGTATGTTCACAGATCCCCAGTTAGGAAGGGTAGGTATCAATGAACTGCAGGCTAAAGAACTTGACCTGGATATTATAGTGGCTAAAATTCCAATGAAAAATGTAGCCAGAGCATTGGAAAATGGGGAAACCAGGGGTTTTATGAAAGCCATTGCAGATAAAAAATCAAAATTGCTGCTTGGTGCAGCAGTAATTGGTGAACAGGGTGGTGAAATTATGTCTATCTTACAGATGGCTATGGTGGGGAAGATTACCTATGACCAAATCAGGAAAATGATCTTTGCTCATCCTTTATATGCAGAATCTTTGAATAACCTTTTTATGTCACTAGATGATAAAAGTTGAAAACCTGAGTAAAAAATTTGATGGTAAATTCGCTGTCGAACGAATCAATTTTGAAGTTGCGGGGGGAGAGACAATGGTTCTTTTAGGGACCAGTGGATGTGGCAAAACAACTACTTTGCGGATGATCAACCGGTTGATTGAACCTGATGCCGGTGAAGT
>NZ_DATMRL010000264.1:0-14148 GCF_035566355.1 Pedobacter sp. | reverse complement strand
CCTTAGGACTTTCCTGAACCGTAAAAAGATCGCGTATCATGGCCACAGACGCCACTGCAGTTGCACAACTCCCAATAGCCTGAACAAATCTTAATATAATCAGCTGGTTGATGTCCTTCACAGCTAAACAGCCTATAGAGGCCAGAATATACAAGACCAAGCCAAAATACAATGGTTTTTTTCGCCCAAACTTATCCAGAAGAGGCCCATAAAGCAACTGTCCTGCCGAAATTCCGATAAAAAAACTGGATAAGGAAAGCGCAACATTAGGAATACTGGTATGCAGATCTTTAGCAATGGAATCGAATCCAGGCAAATACATATCAATAGAAAATGGCCCAAGCGCAGACAAAGACCCCAGAATGAGAATGGTATAGAACTTTTTAGAACCAGCCATGAAGGTGATCGGGCTTAGCCTTTTTGTTCAAAGCCCTTGGCAAGCTCAGCCCAAAGATATTCTGAAGCCTGCTTTAAACGTGCCTTTGTTTGCGCTTTTTTAAGCTTTCTTGGTAGCTTAAATTTATTACTTTTACTTTTTTTAAAGTCTTTTTTGCTCATGGACAAATCTACCCAACCAAATCCAGTTACACAAATTTTTCCATGAAGCATGCCTTAAACATTAATATTGATCCTCCTTTAAAAAGGCAAGGGAAGCGTCTTCAGACTGAAGGGTTTCTGTATTTGAACAAGCAAAACGTTGCATTTTCAATGTAGAAAACTTTCCTTTTTTAATCGTATGACTGTCAGAAGAGCCACTCAGTTTCAACACAGCCTGATCATTAACAACAGTATACAAGTCTCCTGCACATATCTTTAAATCCGCCTCTGCCTGATCCTTCAGCAAAACCTGAAATATAGGAAAGTTCAGACTCCCCTGTGATCCTACACTTGCCTGATCAGAAAGCTCAACCCTTTTTAAGTCTTTTACAATTACAAAAACGACAATGGTTTCTGACGCAGTAGAATGGATCAGCAGCTTAGGGCCTCTGCGTTTAAAAGATACCCGGTCCCGATCTTCGGCAAATTCCGTATACACTCTGTCCCGGCTGCCCTGACGGAGGTACACTTTTACATGTCCAGTGATTTTAAGCATGGAATAATCTGAAGTATCAGCGAGCACTAGACTTCCTTTCGTACCTTCATTTGCAAATGAAGTAGTTGCAGTAGCAGAAACGCCAAAAATAATGGTCATGACTGCTGCAAATAGGGTTTTGATTAAAGTTTTCATATCGGTTTTTTTTGAAATCCTGATGTTTTCTTCCCATAAGACCACACTGAAAATCAAAACGTTGCACTCAAACGACCAGTATTATATGATCCGGGCAGAAAAAACGACGAACGGCCAATTTTAACCGACAAGATTTCCTTTGAAATCCATTGTAAAAAAAGAAAGCGGTTGGCATCCACCAAACCGCGTCCTATTATTATTCACCTTGCACCTCCCCGGTCACGACGGGCCGGCTCGACAAGCTCTTATATGTCCTGAGGACTATTAATATCTTCTGTTTTTCGGAAATAAGACTTCAGAAAGGCAAAAACGTTGCAGTAGGGTAATGCACCATTAGACCACTCCGGTCTTGTGATCGACCAACAGGCAATTGCAGTCGACAAATGGGCATTTATTTTATATTCTGAAAAGTTCCAGGGAAACATTATCCTCACTAAAGCCTTATATTTACTTCTATAAAACTGATTGTTTATGATAAAATCTGCCTGTTTATTTTTCTCCATCAGTCTTTTGTTTTTCGCCAGCTGTAAAGCCCCGCAAACAAAAGACAAAATACTTGAAACCATTCCTGATCCGAAAACACTCGCTGAAAGTTATGTCAGCAATCCCGATCATATACTTTCCTCCGAAACTGTATCCAAACTAAACGACGAACTCAGCAAACTGGATCAGGCCGGGACGGCACATATCGATGTAGTCTTTGTTCAAAGTATCGGAGATTACGTTCCCAAAGACATTGCCCATGAGTTGTTCAGAAAATGGAAGATCGGCCGCAAAGACACCAACAACGGATTGCTGATCCTGGTGGTAAAAGACCAGAAGAGAATTGAGTTTGAAACAGGCTATGGATTGGAAGGTATACTCCCGGATATGATCTGTAAAAGGATCCAGGAAGACAGCATGATCCCTCATGCAAAGAACAATGATTTTGACAGCGCCATCCTTTCAGGAGTGGATGCATTAATGGCCAGATTAAAAAATGAAGGCCAACCAGAATTAACCCCTTCGGACAGCACCGTTGCAGTTGCCATTGCTCCGCCAGGCACACCAGATATCGGTATGGCTGTTGCAGACAGTGCTGCAGCATATGTGGAGCATCAAAGACCATTTACACAAGCCCTTCAATCATCTGCTTCTTCAAAGAAAGGTCCGGGTCTTATAGCCCTCCTTATCTTTATTCCAATCCTGATATTTTATATCGGTATCGCCGCTGCACTGGGCTCAAATTTAAATGGGTATCGCTTTAAGAAAAAATGGCTAAATCCAGTCTCCTATTTCCTGATCTTGATACCTACCGCATTGGTTATCTGGATCAGTTTTATGCATCCCCTTCCTGGCTTTTGGTTTATCCTCAGAAGCCTTGTTATTTTCTACCTGTTCCTCTTAACTTATATACACCTGCATTTCTTCATTTTAAGTTCCATCTTAAAATCATCCCTTAAAAACCTGAGCACGCACGAGCAGTATTTAAAGTGGCAGGAAACACATGCATCCATGGAACATGCCGTCTTAAAGATATTTCCTTATCCATTTTTAAAATTCTATTGGAAGACCTATAAAGAAAGATTATATCAACTGCGAAATACGCCATTGGACTGCGAAAAATGTGGAAAGCCCATGGTTTGTCTGGATGATAACCAGGAAGATCAGTTCTTATCTAAAGGCCAGCTTACCGAGGAGCGTATAGACTCCATTGATTATGATGTATGGGAATGCACCTCCTGTAAAGATCACTTGATCCTGGACTACAAAAACATCCAGTCTACAGCCCGGGAGTGTCCTGAATGCCATTTTATCACCTTGAAATTTGACAAAAGGAAGGTCATAAAACCGGCTACGACCTATTCGGAAGGTTATGGTTATACCTATTCCATATGTGCGAACTGCAAATTTAAAGATTCGGTCAAATTTGAGATTGCAAAGATCTCGGTTTCCAGCGATGACAGCAGTTCTTCCTCCTTTTCAAGCAGCAGTTCTTCCAGCAGCTCTTCCAGCAGCACAAGTAGCGGTGGATCATCCGGTGGCGGCGGCGCAGGAAGCAGCTGGTAAAACAAAAAAAGAGCGGCCAATCCTGGTCCGCTCAATTAACTAACTTATTATTCATAAAAAAACTGGCTGTTGGGGAAGGAGTCGAACCTTCAAGGGGAAGTTAGCCTCAGTTCAAAAAATTAATTTGTGGTCAACCCATAAACTGTGTTTATCCCATGATCCCCACCACCGAGACAAGGAGGTGTGTCTGCCAATTTCACCACCCAACATGATATTAATGTACGTATTCTTATGAAGTAAGCTTTGGTTTAGGTTGATTTTTTATAACTTACTTTATAAATCGCTGTAGGGGAAGGAGTCGAACCTTCAAGGAGTGGTTAGCCCTTTCGGGTTTTCCATAATCTCCACCACCGAGACAAGGAGGTGCGTCTGCCAATTCCACCACCCTACAGTAGGTAAGCAAATGTTAAAGAACTTGTTTTTTTATCGTTTGCTTGATACAAATGTAACAAGACCTCTAATATGTTGCAAATATTTTAAACAATTAATTTTATTTTTATAATTTTTGTAATTATATTCGCTTTTGATTACCAAATATAAAATACATGATAAAAAAAGAAAGCCAAAATTCAGAAATTGATAACCTGGATATCGACATCCTCAAACAACTCATGCAGGATGCCACAAAGCCTTATACAGAAATTGCAAAAGATTTGATTGTTTCGGGAGGGACCATACATGTCAGAATGAAAAAACTACAGGAAATGGGCATCATCAGAGGCTCACACCTGATCATTGACCCACAGAAAGCAGGATACGACATCTGTGCCTTTCTCGGTATCTACCTGGAAAAAGGGATACAATATAAAGATGCAGTAGAACAGCTTAGCAGAATTAAAGAGGTAGTAGAGCTTCATTACACCACCGGAGCCTACAGCATGTTTGCTAAAATCATCTGCAGGGACACGAGTCATTTAAGACATGTTTTAAATGAAGAAATACAAGCTGTTGCCGGCATACAGCGCACAGAGACGTTAATTTCCCTGGAAGAAAGCATCAGAAGGCAGATTGAATTGTAAACTTCAATCTGCCTAAGCTAATCTTCCCGGCTTCCGTCATCAGCCATGCGCACAATTTTAGGCGTAAACCTGGCCACCACGTCCACAAGAGCAGTCTGGGCTGCCATCACCAGATTAATGTCCTTATAGGCCATTGGAGCTTCATCCAGCCCCGCTCCGATCAAGGTTACCTCATGGGCTTTCAGTATCCCCCGCATTTCTTCCCTGGAAATGTTCTTGATGGCTTTTGAGCGGCTCATCTGCCTCCCCGCACCATGTGAAGCCGAATGTATTGCAGCCGCTTCTCCCTTTCCCCTTACCAGAAACCCAGGAGCCGTCATAGAACCGGGAATAATTCCCATCACTCCCCTCCCTGCAGGTGTAGCCCCTTTACGGTGCACAATCACTTCCTCTCCATTCCACATTTCCTTCCAGGCAAAGTTATGATGGTTTTCTACCTTAGCCAGAACCTCCGCGCCTATTGCTCTGGTCAGCTTATCATGAATTACTTCATGGCACGCAGAAGCATAATCACCCGCCAGATTCATCGCCAGCCAGTACTCTTGCCCAGCTTCTGAATTCAAATCCAGATAGGCAAGATTAGCCGCTTCAGCCGGAAGTTTACACATTGATTTTGCCAGTTTGGTATAATAACCCGCCAGCGTGGCTCCCAGTCCACGGGAACCAGAATGCGTCAGTAAAGCCAGGTACTTCCCTTTTTCTATACCCAGCGCCTCATCTCTTTTCTCGAATTCAATGATCCCCCATTCCACAAAATGATTTCCACCACCAGAGCTTCCCAATTGTGAATAAGCCTTGTCGTGCAGGTTCTTCATAAATGGCGTGAGTTTAAACTCTTCCCGTTCCAGCACTTCATGGTCTGCTTTATATTGTCCATGAAAACCGTGCCCTGCACCAAATTTGGTATGTGCAATCAATTCTCTTTTAAAGCTGGCCTCATTGGCATAAAAATGGTTTTCAGAAATATCGAATACAGACAAAGCCATCCGGCATCCAATGTCTACACCAACGCCATAAGGAATAATTGCATTTTTTGTTGCCAGAACACCTCCAATCGGCAAACCATAGCCTTGATGAGCATCGGGCATCAAGGCTCCGGCAACTGTCACCGGAAGTCTCATCGCAATATCCATTTGTTTTCTAGCCCCCTCCTCAATATAAGCTGAACCATATACCGCATAATCCCCTTTTTCCGCTTTCAACGAAATCTCCTGCTCTATCATAGACTCTTCAATCATGGCAGTCGCCAATTCTGCCAGAACCTCATGGTCCATAAAACGTTCAGGTTCCTTTGCCAAAGCTTTCATCAGCAACAGCACCTCTTTTGCAGGCAATTCATCAAAGCGATTTTCCACCAAATCCAATGCTGCACCTAATATTTTTCCAGGATGATAACCTATCTCCAACAGGTCATTCCCATGTATTTTTCTTTTCATAATTTATACAATTCAGTTCTCATCTCTACAAGAACATTTTCTAACGCTACCTTATCTACCCCATGTGGCAGTGTACTTATAGCGTAAGCCTTTCCTATCTTCTCTACCAGATCCTCAGCCCTTTTTAGCAATTCCTCATATTCAAAAACGCCAGATCTGATGGCCAGCAATTCTGTTCTGTTATCTCGCCTCACTTTTAAAGTACCGGTTCTTAGCAACTCCTCTGCAACCTCCAGCAAACGTATAGTATGCATCATATTTTTCGCATCATAGTCTTTCCCATGCTCCAATGTCCCCATATAACGGTCTTCATTTCTGTTTTCTACCCAATCCCAGTACTCCAGGTATTCTTTACAATAGATAGAGTAGCTGTCCACATTGAAGGAAAGATATCCGGCTATTCTTTGTCCTTTGGGCACAGAAGAAAGAGAAACATCATTGGATCGGTCACTATTGACCACTCCACTATAATGAAATTCATCCTCCTGATCATAAAAGAGCGCATACAATCCTCTGGAATGAGGTATATTCACTAGACCACAACGTTCTTGCACATAGTTTTTTTCTTTCAGCCAATCTTCCAACCTCACAGAAAGGCCGTTCTCTATCACAAAACAAAAATCCAGTACAGAAGCTCGCTTTTCAGGCATCGGATTTACAATTTTCTTTTTCAGGCCCTTTGCCTTACGCACCTGCGTAATGGCATAACCGGCAAAAGTATCCTTGCATACTTTCGAAAGCACCATACCCGGATTCAACTTTTCCATTAACGGATGCTTATAGCGCACACAATCTTCAGGCGAAGACAGCATTTCCAGTATATTCGGGTTGCATTTTGAAAGCAATTCAAAATATCTGCCCAGTTCGTAGTAAACCTCGTCATTGCTTTTATTACTAACCTGGGGTACATAATTTAAGCCATAGAACTCCGATCTCGGCAAGTAATAAACGCCTTTCAGGTCAGTATCTGAACCTGGCGTCTCCAAACCATAAGCCCTGCTGCCACTAACACATTCAAAAAGCAACAGTCCTTTGTTTTTTATTTCTTTAATTGTCATACTCATTTATCATTTTGATAAAGAACTCATCCAACAAAGTGGCATCAAACTGTTTTTTTTCCAAACAATTTGCCGCTATACTGCACCTCCTGAATTCCTCTTCTATATAAGCCCTCAACACTCCTTCTATCGTAACTTTTGTGCCCTCTGCTGCTGTAGCTTTAAATTGGATCAAATCCTTAACGGTTATTTGCAGGGAAAGCGGGAGCAAAGTCATCAGCGTATCTATTGTCATCGGTGCAATTTCTCCTTTATCCAGGCACCATTTCGCTGAAAGTAAAGAACGCAAAACATAAAACAGTTTTTTTATGCTGATTTCATCACCCCCCAACATCGTTTCCAGCGCTCCCCATGCGACTCCCAAATAATGATGGGCATTGGTCTTAGCGTTAAAAAAATCCTGAGAAAGCGCCCAGAGACTTTCTTTAAAATCATCCCGCTCTCTGTAAACAATAGGTGACTGCAGCCACTCAAAAGGTGTGGTATTTGACTTTCTGGTCAACTGGAGCACCTTCCTTAAATCCCATCCATAAATATCCAGCTCCTCATTTATTGGAAAGCCCAGATGATCAGTCCGATCTGATATGGAGAGGTAGTAATTAACTGGTCTCACATAAATAAACCTTACATCAAAATCACTATCAGGAGAAGGAAACTGCCAACCCCGGCTTCCCGACTCGCAGGAAAAGAGGATTTTTATGTTATGCTCTGCTTCTATTGAAGCCAGCTTATTCAATATCGTCGCTTTCATATTTACATTTTATGATTTTACAAAAATTTGTTTCAACTGATCTACAATCTGCCCGCCTCCGGATAAACTGATGGTATTGATCTTCTCTGCGATTTTCTCTACATATTCCATTTCTTTCAATTTATACAGCATCGCATTATCCTCCATCAATTTAGCCGTGTTCAATAAACTCCTCGCAGAAGCCGTTTCTTCCCTTCTGGTGATCAGGTTGGCCTGTGCCCTCTTTTCCGCAATCAGCACCTGGTTCATAATCTCTTTCACATCTCCTGGCAAAACAATATCCTTCACTCCGCAGTTCAATAATTCGACACCCAATTCAGCCGCTTTTGAAGAAGAATCTGCCAGCACCTGCTCAGAGATCCTTTCCTTATGTTCCATCAGCTCATCAAAAGTCATTCTTCCAACAAACGCCCTTAAAGCAAGCTGGATCAGCACATACAATTGTTTATCAAAATCCTTATTTTCCAGCAAAGCTTTTTTGACATCTGTTACTTTATACTGAACCGTAAAATTAATCCTCAACTGCGCTTTATCCTTCGTCAGGATCTCCTGGCCAATGATCTCCATGTTCAACTGACGCATATCCGTTTTCAGGACCTGGATTACGGTACTGTTTTTCCACCAGGTGAAAGTTCCTGGCTCCAGCATCCTTTCCATCTTCCCATCTTTCATCAACAGGCCTTTCTCATAAGTTTCGACAGTAAATGACCTTGTATGCACCGATAACTGCGACTTACCCAATGTATTTCTATCAATCAGCGCGGTGGATTCATCATCTGACAAATCTGCCCGTACAAAAGAATAATTGTTCAGTCCCTTCCAGAAAGCATACTTCCCGGCAACCAGTACCTGTTTAAAATTACCGTTCTGATAAACCAAAACCAGTTCATTGTCCTTCACTTCTATCACATCAACCAGTCCTTTAAAATCTTCATTCAACAGCAATACATCCAATTCAACTGAAGCAATGAAAGTTTTAGACATATCATAGACCTCCATCTTCTCCCCAAACCCCAACCAGTAATTACCTGCAGTTAATGTTCTTTTTAATTCTCCGTTTTTATAAACCAAGCCCGCAGAGTTGGTATTTACATGTATTCTTTTCATATCTTATATTTTTTGTTGGTTAATCTCTTAAATCAGCACCTTAAAAGACATTCATCCGGTTTCTGCGGAAGTATCCTGTTGAAAACAATTTCAATACCCCTCATAAATACTAAAAGAGTTCAGGAGAGCGTAGAGAGCGCCAGCCCTTTTTCGTATTTATCTATCGTGTACCTGCATCATTTCCTTTCCTACACTTTCAAAGCAGAATCCAGATTTGCCCGCCACCGGAATCCGGTGAAAAGCTGAATGCCTTTTGCAGTACTTTTACAATGGGAATTTGAAAAGTTTCCCTTCTTTTAACGGAACCTAAATCCGGTGCATTACCATTTTGCTATTCCATTTCTGGAAGCAGGATTCGAACCTGCATATGATGTTGTTGATCTACCCCTGATCTACCCCGTTTCACCGGGAGCGGGATTCGAACCCGCGACACACAACGAAGACGATCTCCATTATAAAACATCAGAATATTGCTGCTGAACAGCTCAATACTATGGGGCCATACAGAAACCCTCAACTGTGGATGTTCATCCTTTTTAATCGCCATCCCCTTTCGGGAATATCTTTATTGTACTTTTCAGTACTGCTTTTCTTCAAAGAACCTGTCTTATTGTTGACATGACAAAGATGCGGGCATATCAACGCAGGGGAATTGCGCAGTTAAATAATAACTCCACGCAAACCCACAAAACACTATAAATCAACTCAATAAATTTAAAAACCAAGCTAAAGAGCTTTATAAAAACTTTAAATACGCAGATCCATTGCGCAGTAATTTTGTTTTTATACTTTTATAAAAAAGATTTTTAGGATGTCAATTAACAAATTAGCCCTGATCAGGTACAAAACGATCGATGAATGTTTACAAAACAGGCGCCGGAAATGGACCCTTGAAGATATCATCGAAAAAGTATCCTCCATGCTCTATGAATATGAAGGCATTACCTCTGGCGTAAGCATGCGCACCATACAGGCAGACATCCAGCTGATGCGGAGCGATAAGCTGGGCTACAACGCCCCCATCATCGTCAACGACAGAAAGTATTATGCCTACAGCGATTCCTCCTACAGCATTACAAAAGCGCCGATCAATAACAATGACATCGACAAAATGAAGGAAATTGTCGGCATTCTTAAACAGTTCAACGGCTTCAGTTATTTCGACGAGATGAGCGATATGATTGCCAAACTGGAAAACAACCTGTATAAATCTACACACCAAAGCCGGAATTGTATACAGTTTGAGAGCAACACACAACTTAAAGGCATACATTACATCAACCCGCTTTATCAGGCAATTCTCCATAAAATTCCGCTTTTGATCGAATACAAATCCTTTAAAGCCCACAAATCCCAATCCGGCATTTACTTTCCTTACTTGTTAAAAGAATACAGAAACAGGTGGTTTCTGATCGTGAAACCCAAAAAGGGAACAACCCTGCTGAACTTGGCTTTAGACCGGATCCTGGAGTTTCAGGAACTCACCAAGGAAACATTTGTTGAATACAAAGGCATAGACTTCGACCGGTATTTTGAGGACATGATAGGCGTAACCAAATCTGAACGTGACAGGGCCCAAAAAGTTGTTTTAAGAATAGAAAAGTACCATGCACCCTATATCCTCACAAAACCCATTCATCCCAGCCAGCAAGTCTTAAAAGAAGATGATGAAGGCGTCACCATCAGAATAGACGTGATACTTAATTTTGAACTGGAGCGCGAAATACTTGGTTTTGGCCATTTTATGAAAGTCCTGTCTCCAAGAAATCTGGCCAACACAATAAAAAACAGGCTTGAACGTGCCACCAGGCAGTATCAGGAGAAAGCCCCCCAATAATGAGGGGCTCCTGTTAATCCTTATTCATTCTGACCATCCTGGGCATAAACCGGCCTTCTACATCCACAAGCTCTTTCTGCGCGGCCATCACCAGCTCTATGTCCTTATAGGCTTTAGGGTTTTCCTCCACGCTCCCTCCTATCAAGGTCACACCCGCACGGCTTAAAACTTTCTTCAAATCGGATGCTGTAGAACTGTCTTTTGCCTTTTTCCGGCTCATGGCTCTGCCCGCTCCGTGCGCTGCAGAATTCAATGAATGCCCAATACCCTTACCTTTCACCAGGTAGGCCGCCGAAGTCATGCTTCCTGGAATGATACCCAATTCACCCTTATGCGCCGGGGTAGCACCTTTTCGATGTACAATCACTTCCCTGCCATCCTCCATTTGTTCCTTCCAGGCAAAATTATGGTGGTTTTCCACCTTAGCCAAGGTCTGCAAACCCAGGGATTTCAGTAAACTGGCATGGATCACATCATGACAGGCCTTCGCATAATCTCCCGCAAGGTTCATACTCAGCCAATACTCTTGTCCAGCCTGCGTATTTAAGTCCAGCCAAGCCAGACGGGCCGCTTCTCTTGGTAATTTGCAGGTGTTCATCGCTATCCGGGTATAATATTCCGCCAGGTTTGCCCCCAGCCCCCTGCTGCCTGAATGAGAGAGCAGGGCCATATACTTTTTGGCCGGAAGCCCCAGGGAATTCCCTTCGTACAATTCTATTTCTCCAAATTCAACGAAATGATTTCCACCACCAGAAGTACCCAGCTGACGATAAGCCTTGCCCTGCAGTTTCTTCAAAAGTTCCGTTTCCTGAAATAATGCACTGTCCAGAACTTCATGTTCAGCCGGAACTTCCAGGCCACCCTCCATCCCAAAGTGCGTCCACTGCTTCAGCGCGACCTTCACATGATGACTATATCTTTTGAAAAAACTATCACTTTCATCTATAACAGACAAAGCCATGCGACACCCAATATCCACACCAACCGCATAAGGGATGACGGCATTTTCCGCAGCCACTACCCCGCCAATTGGCAATCCATACCCGGTATGCGCATCAGGCATTAATGCGCCCTGCACCACCACCGGTAAAGACATCACCAACTCCATCTGCCTTTTTGTACTTTCATCAATCCCCTTACCCCCATACACCTTTAACTGGCCCTTTTCCTGTAAAAGCCCATGTGTTTGAAAATCGCAGACCTTTACTTCATCCATAAATGTTGCCGCTAATTTCTCCGTCGCTTCCTCAGCCATATACTTCTCCGGCTGGTTTAAAATAGCCGTTAACAGCTCTATAATCTGGCTCTTACTATGATGCTTAAAATATCTGCTGATCATATTGATCGCCAGACTTCTTGCTTTATCGTTCGTATAGCCTATTTTACTTAATTCTTTTGTTTTTAAAATGCTCATTGCGTTTAAAATTGTTCTTCTTTTTAAATTCCATTGCCTCCTTTATTTGGAGCAATGCTTCTTTTTCAGCTTCCAGATAACAAGCTTTATCCTCACCAGCCCATTTCCAGTAGTGATAGGCGCCACCAGTAAGTTTCGAAATCCTGGGATACAAATGATGTTTTTCAATATGGTTATTCAGAAATTTAATTTCCTGCTCCAGTACCTCATCTACCATCTTTACTTCCGTAATCAAATGCGGTTTAACTTGCAATCTGTACTTCCATGGCTCATTAAACCTATATCGAAACGTTTTCTCTTTCCCCTTTTCCCTGCTCACTTCATACAAATGAAAATGCGTTCTCTCCACCTCTGTAAGCTTTAGACAGGCATCATTCCAGTACCACTCGGAAAACTCCATGAGGAACTGCCTTTTTTCTACCCTGACTTTTTTACCCTTTCTCCTCTTCTTTACTTTAAAGAACTTTTCCGGGCTATACTGCACCGTATTGATCTTAGCCAAAAGCCCTTCATAAAAAGCAGAGGAAGAAGATCTTGCCACATCTTCCCGTAATGCGAAACAACGCTTCCACCCCCGTTGATAGGGTTTTTCCAGAGGAATCATAGGCAGATCTCGTCTTTGATTCAAGAGTTGACTCTTATGTCTCATCATCCGGATAAGCTGTTTATCGAAATCCTTTTTTTGTAGTCGTTTCTTTCGTCTTGCAGATTTCAATCTGTACTGCAAAACATCAAACGACAATTCATTATTGTCCATTGGACTGTTACTCAAAAAATTATAATTGTGTTGATTGGCTCAATTCGTCCTCAGAAAGAGGATATACCCTTATAAATTCAGCACAGGCCAGATCTTAAAAATTTCGGCAGACGCAGATCAGTCTGGCTTAAAACCAGAAAGCATTCCATTTTATACAATAAGCAAAATGTAATAACGTCCGCCTGGATCAGGCAGCGTGCGAAAGGGGCGATATGTAGAAACGTTCAGTCATGATTCCTATAATTAAAAAAAGTCGAACAAGGAACTGGCGCAAAGATAAAGCTATTTTTCTCACATCCGCAAGAGCCGCAGGAATTTATACATAATCTAAGCATGATACAGATTAAGCACCCAGAGAAAAACACTCTGCAACAAAAAAAGGCCCTTACGGGCCCTTCTAAAACTTATTTGAACTTATCCTTCAGTGCAGCAAGCTTCATTTGCAAATCACCTTCAGGAAGCGCTTTCTCCTTTTTAACTTCCGGCTTCTTAAACGCAGGTTTAGCACCGCCAGCCGCACTCGGTTTCGGTTTAAATTTCGGTTTGTGCTGATGTTTCTCCGATTTAGATTTCTCTGCCTTACCGGTATGTTCCTTCTTCATAGACAAGGAAATCCTTTTCCGTTCCACATCCACTTCAACAACCGTAACTTCAACTTTCTGATGAACCTTAACCAGATCATTTGGGTTCGGAACGAATTTATCTGACATCTGACTGGTATGTACCAAACCATCCTGATGCACACCTATATCTACAAAAGCGCCAAAATTCGTAATATTTGTTACAATTCCCGGCAGTTTCATCCCTGGTTTCAGATCTGCAATCTCATTTACCCCATCGGTAAAACTAAATACCTCAAACTGCTCCCTTGGATCACGCCCGGGTTTGGCAAGCTCTGCCATAATATCATTTAAAGTAGGCAAACCCACTTCTTCACTCACATATTGTTGAAGTTTGATCTTTTTCTGCTGTGCGGTATCGCTCAGCAATTCTTCCAAAGAACAACCCAGGTCTGCCGCCATTCTGTTGATCAGCTCATAACGTTCAGGATGTACCCCACTTGCATCCAAAACATGTGCACCATTTCTGATGCGGAGGAAACCCGCCGCCTGTTCAAATGCTTTATCACCCAAACGTGGTACTTTTTTCAGACTTTCTCTGTTTTTAAAAGCACCATGCTCATTCCTGTAGCTAATGATATTTTGTGCCAGTTGAGGCCCCAGTCCGGAAACATAAGCCAGTACCTGCTTGGAAGCCGTGTTCAATTCCACGCCTACCGCATTCACACAACTCATTACAGTATCATCCAAAGAAGCCTGCAATTTATTCTGATCGACATCATGCTGGTACTGCCCCACACCGATAGATTTAGGATCAATTTTAACCAGCTCTGCTAAAGGATCCATCAAACGGCGCCCAATAGACACCGCACCCCTAACCGTAATATCGTGATTTGGAAACTCCTCCCTTGCGGCTTCTGATGCAGAATAAA
>NZ_DATMRL010000263.1:0-2057 GCF_035566355.1 Pedobacter sp. | reverse complement strand
GTTGGAGTCTGCCGGATGGGACTCGAAAAAACTTTCAGGTAAACCAGCTACACCCGATTATTTTCAAACCGAAGAATTGCAGCTGCTTAATTATATGGAAAATAACGGTTATCCGTTTGCTAAAATTTCGCTGGATAGTGTTGCGATAAAAAATGGCGCCATTAGTGCCGTACTCAATATTGAGAAAGGACCATTGTATAAAATTGACAGCATCCGTATTGTAGGAACTGCAAAAATTTCTGTGGAATTCATGGAAAGATACCTTGGCATTCCGCAAGGAAGTATTTACCGAAAAGACAGGTTATTAATGATCAGCAGGCGCATAATGGAACTTCCTTTTGTGCAGGAGGAAAGACCCTGGAGTGTTAATATGCTCGGTACAGGTTCTATATTAAATTTATACCTGAAGCCTAAAAAGAGCAGCCAGATTGATGTGCTCGTAGGATTATTGCCAAATAATGATCAGCTGGGAAGTGGCAAATTACTGGTTACCGGCCAGGCAACCGTAGTACTCAGGAACCCTTTTGGGAATGGGGAAAGTCTTGGGCTTGACTGGCAACAGTTACAACAACAATCACCCCGTCTCATTATCAATTTCCAGGAACCCTACCTGTTTCATTCCCCATATGGAGTCAATCTGGCTTTTTCATTATACAAGAAAGACTCTTCTTATATAAATACAGACGGAATACTGGGAATACAGTTTAATTCATCTATGAACAAGAAGGGATCCATTTTTATCGAAACTACTGGGTGCACAGTCCTGACCATTGATACCGCACAGATTATTGCTACCAGACAATTGCCTGAAGTAGCAGATGTAAGTTCCCTGAACTTGGGTATTTCTTATGATTTTAATAATACGAATTACAGGTTTAATGCTATTCGCGGAAACGAACTTTATTTTATAGGATCTGCAGGTACGAAAAGACTGAAGAAAAATAGTGAAATCACAAAACTCAAGGACGAAAATGATCCTTCATTCGATTATAGTACCCTATATGACACAGTCAAAACCTCGGCCTATCAGTTTCGTCTTAACATTGCCGGAGCACATTATTTTCAACTTAGCCGTGCTTCTACGATCCGGTTTGCTGTGAATGCAGCCTGGTACCAGAGTCCCAAAATTTTCCGGAATGAATTGTATCAAATCGGAGGTTATCGGTTATTGAGAGGATTTGATGAAGAAAGTATTCTGGCTTCTGAATACACCGTGGGCAGCCTTGAATATCGTTATCTGATTGGCATGAATTCCTTTCTTTTTAGTTTTATTGATGGAGGTTGGGCAAAAAATGATGTGCCAGGTTATGCTATCAACAATCTTTATCTGGGTATTGGGCTCGGATTGGCATTTGAAACCAAAGCCGGGATTTTCAACATGTCCTATGCAATTGGAAAGCAGGACAGCAATCCGTTTGAATTCAGACAGGCAAAGATTCACCTGGGGTATGTAAACTTTTTTTAAAAGATATGCGTTGAATCACAACCTTTGCGGGAATCCGTAACCGTCAACCGTTAACCTTTCATCCCTTGGCAAAACGAACTGCGCTATTCTTCTTTATATTTTTTCAGATAAGCCTCGCCAGGGCGCAATCGACTTCCGATACCATCCGGCAAGCTGATACAACATCGGTAAAACAAATAACGGGTGATACAACAATTATAAAGCCTTTCATCAGAAAACAGGTAAAAACGATTGTAGACACAGTTGTTGTTTATAATACCGACTCAATCCGGTTCAGTGAGCGAAAACCAATGGATTTCAGCAATTTACCTGCCAGCTGGATGGGACTTTTGAAAGCGCAGCTTTTTTTTAACTTTCTTGGCAGGCCCCTGCATAAACGGACTGAACTTTATGAGCCCGAATCCTTTGAAGGGATGTTTTATTTTATGGTGGGGTTATTGTTCTATTTTGCCATTGTCAAATTCTTTTTTGCCAAGTATCTGGCAAATCTGATGACCCTGTTTTTCAGGGCATCTATGCGACAACAACAGCTTAGGGAGCAGGTTCTGCAATCTCCCTTTCCCTCACTTTTGCTTAATATCCTTTTTGTGTT
>NZ_DATMRL010000262.1:0-7846 GCF_035566355.1 Pedobacter sp. | reverse complement strand
GATGGATTTCTCAGGGCTTCAGCCATCAATAAAAATGCATCCTTAAAATAACGGCTCAGGGCCGAAGCCTGTCCGCCACCAGAAGACAAACTAACCTCTGCACCCATCTGGTCAACGGCTTCATCAAACTGAACTTTCGTTTTTGTTGTCGTTCCTTCATTGAGCATCCCACTCAACAATCCAAGAATCCCCACTTTTGATCCTTCAGAAATTGGCCCCGCATCAATACTATAACTTGCGGAAACCTTCGGTAATCTATGGGTGTGTACCACCAGAACAGTAATGCCGTTGGGTAATTTATAGATTACGGGGTCTTCAAATTTGATGATAGGTGCAGGTCCTGGTTTTGGCCTCTGGCTTCTGTCTAATTTTTGCGCTGCTGCACCCTGTGCAAATAAAGCCGCAATAAAAAATATAAATATCTTCTTCATGTCTATTTAGTTGGTAAGTAATAAAGTACAACACGCTGGTTCTTGTTGAGGTATTTTTTAGCTACATCTCTGATCTCCTCGCGGGTGATCGACTTAATATGGGTAAGCTGTTCGTTCAAATCATTGGTGTTTTTATTTTGAAATGTATAGCCATTTGCAAGGTTTTCAGCTACATTGATCATTTTTGTATTGTTACTTACAAATACATTTTCAAACTGATTTTGCAACTTTATGAATTCCGATTCACTGATCAGATCAGTTTGAAGGCGAACAACCTCGGCATCGATGTCGGTCAAAAGATCATTTAACGATGTATTGTTGTTGGGTAAAGCATAGGTTATATATGCGCCATAGTCTTCCAGTGTATAATTATATGCAGCAACTTCTATGGCTGTTTTCTTGTCATCTACCATTTTCATTTTCAGCCTGGAACTGCCTCCTCCAGATAAAATGGAACTGACCATTTCCAACACCTTGTTGTCCCGGCTTTTCATTCCTGGAACACGGTAGGCTGCACATATGGCTGGAATTTGAATATTCGCATCGTAAACTGTATCTACGATTTGTTTTGTCATCGGTTTTAATTCGAATATGCTCTTCACCACCGGAGTACCTTTTGGTATTTCGTCAAAATATTTAGCCACAAGAACTCTAGTTTTTTCTATGTCCAGATCCCCAGCAATTGTTAATACCGCATTATCAGGCACATAATATTTTTTAAAAAAAGCAAGAAATTCATCCAGTTTTGCGGCATCCAGATGTGCCATAGAGCCTATCGGCTGCCAGCTATAAGGGTGCCCTTCAAATAAATGTGTAAATATTTTTTCATCAAACTTACCGTAAGGTTTATTGTCGTTACGCATACGTTTTTCTTCTTTAACTACTTCATTCTGGACCTTAATACCTGCATTATCGATTTTGGGATGCAGCATACGTTCGCTTTCCAGCCATAATCCAAGCTCCAATTGATTTGATGGAAAAATATCAAAGTAAAATGTTCTGTCCTGAGAAGTATTAGCGTTGTACTCTCCGCCATTACTGCTTACAATCTTCATAAATTCACCCCGCTTTATGTTTTCACTTCCTTCAAACAAGAGGTGTTCAAAAAAATGGGCAAATCCGGTTCTGGAAGGATTTTCATCTTTAGAACCCACATGGTACATGACAGAAACGGCCACTACGGGAGCGGTTTTGTCTTGGTGAAGAATAACATGCAGACCATTGTCCAGGTTATATTCGGTAAACTTTACCTGCTGTGCGTTGCTTACCAGGAATATTCCGGAAAGCAGTATTGTCATTAAAAATTTATATCTCATTTTGTTTTTAAAATTGGTTAATAGACTATCCTAGTATTTCCAGGATTTTCTCATTCTCAATAATGATCATTCCCTGCCTGTCTGTAGTAATCCCTTCGGTTAAGTGATAGGTATATTGAGGCTTTGAGTTAACCATAATGGTTGGCATATATCGAAAAATAACGGAAGGGGTATTTAATAGTGCTTCACCCACCTCGATAATATGTGTGGAGATGACGAAGGCACAGGTTTTATAACCGGCAAGGCGTTCAGTAACAGCTAATGTTGCATCATAAGCATCTTTTACATTCGTTCCTTTAAAAAGTTCGTCAAAAAGCACAAACAGTCTCTTTCCATCACTAACTTCCTTGGCAACAGATTTAACGCGTATTACTTCAGCATAAAAATGGCTCCACCCTGCATCTATGTCATCCGGTACATTGATGGAGGTAAAGATACCTTCCATCACCTGAAAGGTCATGCGGTCAGCCGCTATTGGAAAGCCCATATGGGCCAGGTAAAAGGACACGCCTAGAGTTTTCATCCAGGTTGATTTACCAGCCATATTGGCACCGGTAAGAAAAACCAGATTCTTTTCCCGGGACAGTGAAAAGCTGTTGCCAATAGCATCGCTCAAGGTGGGGTGCTTTAAATTTTCTGCTTCCATAAGAATGTCTGAATCTCGTATGCTTGCCTTAGCATAAGACAGTTTTCTTTCTGCGGCAACAGATGCAATAGAGATGAGAACATCAAATTCATAAAGGATATGAAATAACTGCTCTACTTGGTTTCTAAATTTATTCAGAAACAAGTCCTGAAATTGGGCTGTTTCTTGCAGAGAGTACGGGCGATCGAGTTCAAAATGCTGGATTGGGACATTTTTAATGACCTCAGATAACCTGCTCTGTAAAGACTTGCATGGATTATCTTTTTCTTCCAGCTTTTCCAAATTCCCTAAAAGGATATTTGCTGACCTGAATACCTGTAGCATGGCTTTTGTTTGTTGCTGGTGTACTTGAAAGCTATCAGAATGATACAATATCTCCTGAATTTTCAATCTGTAACAACCTAAAAGGCTTGCAATAAATCCTGAGGGTCTTGCACCTGTAAGATATTGTAAGGCGTCTTCTAAAGGTTCGTTATCCACTTCAAACCCAACACCTATTTTTTGCAGATATCGAATACAGGCAGATCTGTTGTTGATGCCCACAACATCCGTAAGCGGTGTACGGAACATTTCTTCCAGCAGTAACTCTCCCCCTTTTGTTTTTACGCGATTAAAAAAGTTGAACAGAGAGCCTGATTTATATTTTCCCAGCAAATTCAAATCTGCCAGGGTTTGCTTATCGGTTATAAATTGCATAGCTTTTTCTGTTTTTTTAATCCGTTATCCAGCATTTGCAGGATACCTTCATTGTTAATAATGATCATTCCCTGTCTGTCGTCTGTGATTCCTGTTTTAAGTACCCTTGTATATTTGGGATGATTCCCTTCCATGATGGTAGGCAAATACAGGTATTGAATGCTCAGGTTTTCTTTTAACAGGACTTCACCAGCTTCCATAATATGGGTTGAAATAATGAACTGGCTTTCCTTCTTGCGGCAAAAAGCCCGTGTCAATTCAATGGTACCATCATAGGCATCTTTCACATTGGTTCCACGAAACAATTCGTCAAAAACCACAAACAGCCTTTTGCCGCTTTGCAAAGTTTTGGCTATTTCTTTTACGCGCAATACCTCTGCATAGAAATGGCTCGCGCCTGCACTAAGGCTATCTGCCAGATTAATGTTGGTAAAAATGCCATCCCTAACTGCAAATTCCATATTTTCTGCAGGAACCGGAAAACCCATATGGCCTAAGTACAGTGAAAGGCCTATAGATTTCATAAGGGTGGATTTTCCGGCCATATTCGCTCCCGTAAGGAATATCAGATTACCCTCACGATCCATGTCGAGGTTATTTGCAATGGGCTGCTCCAATGCAGGGTGAAATACTTGATGAAGATGTAGAAAGTTTTCTCGATCGGCTAATGCTTTGGCGAAACAGAATTTTCTGTTTCGCGCTACCTGGCCAACCGCTATGTACACATCCAGGTCATATAAGAGTTCGAGTAACTGTAACACAAATTCCCGATGATCAAAGCGTAACCGTTTATCGAACTCCGCCAACCTGATCGTATCTAGTTTACGATCATCTTTATTCATCGCTTCTCTTAACCCATTAAACGAATCATGATATACAATCTGCTCTAACCGACGAAATTGCTCATAATATGGTGATTCTGCAGCAATACTGTCCTCCTGCTGCAGAAAAATGTTTAGCTGATAGAATACCCGCAGGCAGGCTTGAACGCCATCTTCGATAAGTTGGCGTTCAGCATCAATTGACACCATGTTCCTGATTTTCTCTCCAAAACTTTCACTTTCGGGTTTAATTTGGGTACGGACATCATCATTCTCCAAATAAAATGCAATGATGCCTATGGTTATAGGATCAACAGGATAAACAAACTCTTTTTGGCTGAAGAACTGGTACAATGCTGCATGCCTGTTTATGGGAGACGCATCAGCCCAGGGATTTTTGAAAATCATTTCCAAACGATGCGCCCCGCCCTGAGTTTTTGTTTTATTAAAAATGGTATAGATAGACGTTTTACCTGGTTTATCAAAGATGGATAAATCAGCGATTGTCTGCTCATCGGTTAATAAATATTTCATTACAGATTATTTACGTTTACGACGGATAAGTATGATCGAAGCAATGACAATTATAATTCCTGGAATTAAATAGAACAGGAAGATCTTTTGGATCCCTAAATCTGTCACTTTGATCTTAAATGAATTGTCTGTCTCTGGGTGCAAAGTATTTGCAGGGAATTTTCCATAGGAGAAATAGCCAAAGCACCATGCCGGGTAAAACTTATTATACCTTTCTGGCTCGTCACCAAACATAGCTCCTGTAAGGTAATCGGCATCAGATGCCACTATGATACGTTGTTCTCTTTCATTTACCTTTCTTTCCATTAAAAGTGAGGTCACAAAACGACCATGCTCGTCGCTGGGCAATTCTTTTACCTTCAAAGACAGAGAATCGCTGCTGATTGGAGCAACCCTATTCCAGCAGAGTTTTGGATCGGTTGTAAACAGTGGTGAAATTTTGAATCCATCCTTCTCTTCATAATTTAATGCACTTGCTCCAGACATCGCAATTCTTAATGTTGTGTCGCCATAATAGGTGATTTGCTCTTCAGTAAAACGCTTGGATCGTGGAGAGAAATTTTTTGCCCGATCAGTTAGTCGACTGAATATAAAGTCACTTGAGTATTTATCGCTCGACTGAACCAGCATACCTTCCCTAAGCGACAAGCCTAAGCCGTCAAAAATCGGCTTAATGATGTGTTTTCGATCTGGTTCGCTACCTAGGTATAGATTCCCCCCGGCAGCTATATAAGCATTAATCTTTTGCAGGTTCTCAGCAGTAAATGGCGTGCGCGGATCTGCTATAGTTAATGCTGCATAACTCAATGGTATGGCCGGAATGTTTTTCAAGGAGATGGCTTCAAAGTCAAACCCCTGGTTAATCAGTGAAGAACGTAAATCCAGTTTATTTGCCAATGCATTGTAATCTCTTGTCTGTAAAGAGAACGGACCCCGCTCTAATTCATCCGTTAGGAAAGCAATTTTAGGAGGTGTACTGATCAATCTGTTAATGGCAGCAGCCATTTCATTTTCCGAAGGCCAGAACAAAATGTCCTCGAAGGTTCGAACAACGGTCTCTTTTCCTTTATATTTCAATACGAAAAAATGCCGGTTTTCTTCCTTGTCTACATTGAACAGTTTATGTACTTCTGCGGGAGGTAAAAACTGGTCAATACTCATGCTAACCGCGCCGGCCTGAATTGCAGCTATTTCTTTTATTGATTTTCCGGGATTTAGCTTAAACCAATAATTGGTTGAATCTGCATTATAATAATATACAAATTTAATCTTGATGTCTGATTTGAAACGTATATAGGGTTCAAACAATTTAGCAATTAGATTATTTTGTTGCGCAGGTACAAAACTGGCTAACCTGAATTGCAATGCATTTACGTAAGCAGTAATTTCAAGTGGCCCGTCATTGAGCTTTGAAACCATCTTTTGAGTTGGAGGAGCTATAGTGTAGAGTTGATCCTCGGTCGCATCATGGTAAATATTTAAAGCCGGTCTACTGGTGATATAGCCTAAAACAGAGGCCATCAACACCACTGTTGTGTAGCGGAGTATTTTCTTACCCACAGAAATGGATTCGGTACCCGATTTAATTTTAATTACAGTGAAGATGAGAAATGTTGCAATAACAATCAGAAAATAGACAATATCCCTGGAGTTTGTAAACCCGTTGATCAGCTGGTCTGATTTACCGCTCAAATTGAGATAATAGGTAATATTTCTAAGCCAGTCTATATCTTGCCACAATCCACCAATTCGTGAAAAAAGGGCAAACACAGCAAAAGTAATTATTGCTGCAACAAGAGGATAGGAAGTTAATGATGAAATAAATAAGCCTATTGCAGCATATGCGCAAAGCACGAGAAAAAGTCCCACCAAAGCAGCTATCATATGTCCATAGTCAGGATGGGATAAGCTCATGGATAATGCTACATAAGTAAATAAGATCACTACAATCAGAGAAAAAGTAAAAGCGACCATCGCAAGAAATTTCCCCAAAACGATTTCGCTTATCCGCACCGGGGATGAATACAGCAATTTCATAGTGCCATTACTTATTTCCCTGCTGATCAGCCCCATGGTGAGCAAGGGAAAAAAGATATAAAGGTTACTGATGATCTTGACAAAGTATCCTGGATGCCGACCATCGTCTATGATTATGTCTGTAAGGTATTTCGTAAATTCCAGATAGGGTCCACCCTGCTCATAAAAAGTTAAGAACTTTTGAACCACACTAAAATAGTCTGCACAGGTCAGTACCATAAATAGCACTAACATGGACCAGGCAATTGGAGAATAGTAAAAATTATAGAGTTCTGTTCGGGTTATATGTAATATCTTTTTCATTATTTCCTTTTTATAGCCTTTTTTGTTATCTCTTTGAAAATTTCATCAACAGAATTCTTTTCTACGGTCAGTTCTGTTAGTCGCCATTCATTGCGTACACTTTCTGTGATGATAGATTCATTTGTTTTGTTATCGCCACCATAAAAGACCCTGAATGATTTAGAAGAAAGCTTTTCTACTCTGCTTATACCAGGAATAACACCTAGCGCATCTGATGCTGGTGGATTCTCAAAAAGGAGAATGATGCTCTGTGGAGCGACATAATTGTTAAATGCTTCAATGCTGTCGGCAAATACAAGTTGACCTTGTTCAATCATAATGATCTCATCGCATACCGCTTGGATCTCCTGCAAAATATGAGAAGAAAGAATAACTGTTCTCTCAAAAGAAATCTCTTTAATAAGATTTCGCATATCCGCTATTTGAACCGGGTCTAGTCCGTTAGCAGGTTCGTCCAGGATCACAACTTTCGGTCTATGAATAACAGCCTGAGCAAAGCCAACCCGTTGACGATAGCCACCGGAAAGATTTTTTAGTACGCGGTCTTTCATATGCGTAATCGAAAACTTTTCCATCACCTCATCAATAGCTGCTGGTATCTTTTTTTTGTCTACATCTCTTAAATTTGCACAATAACGCAGATACTCTGTTATGGTCAGATCAAGATATAATGGTGCCTGCTGGGGCAGGTAACCTAATGACTTTTTCGCTTCAAGCGGATTTTTTCGGATATTGATCCCGTTAATAAAGGCCTCCCCTTGCGTCTGGTTCAGTGCACCACAAATAATATTCATAGTGGTTGATTTACCAGCGCCGTTTGACCCTAATAATCCATATATTCCTTTCTTGCCAATATCGATATTAATGTCATGGATTGCCCATGAACTACCATACTTATGGGAAAGCCCCACAGTTTTAATAATAGAAACCATAAAATGAAATTTTAAAAAATGAGTAGAAACTTTAAAAATTAGCTTTTTGCCTAACGACCAACATATCCTGGATTTTGAGTGAGGTTAAAATTGCGTTGCAGTTCAGTTAGGGGAATCGGCAATAATTTGC
>NZ_DATMRL010000261.1:0-4668 GCF_035566355.1 Pedobacter sp. | reverse complement strand
TTTGAAGTGCGCTCAGATTCCCCATAAGCCACATCTACACTTATTGTTGCGCAGAGTTTTTCTATCTGTTCATAAGCAGCAGAATGCACCGGTTCTTCCAACCAGCAAAGTCCCTGTTCACCAACTCCATCTAAAAACTGTAAGGTATCATCACAAGACCAGATCTGATTGGCATCTACCGCTAATTTCATTTTATTGCCGATCAGTTGCTGCACAAATTTGACGCGGGAAATATCTTCTTTTATTTTAGTCCCAAAATCCTTTCCAACCTTCATTTTATAACAATCTGTTCCCGCATCAAGGAATATTTGTACCTCCTGTTCCAATTCAGACAAACTATAATTGGTTCCACCGCCACTGCCATACATTTTTACTTCATTCCGTTCGGCACCAAGGTAACGATACAATGGGGTCTTCTTTCTTCTCGCCGCCAGATCATACAAAGCCATATCAATTTGACCCAGCAAAGCCGATGCAGGCCCTTTAAATCCTTCATTTCTTATAGACCAGTACAGTTTTGGATAAAAATCTTTATAGGCCACAGAATGACTGTGAAATAAAATCGGAAACAAACAGGATTCCAGGATATTGATATAGGTATTGTAAACAGGTGCTTCTCCAATATTACCATCTTCGTCTTCAATGGTAATAATAGAAATCCCAAAACTGGGAAAAGGGCCCATGGTTGCATCCTGAAAAGGCGTTACGGCAGGTACTTGTTCTAAAACCCGAATACGGATTTTCTTTACGTTAAAAATTTCGTTATCTATCTGATTCATATTAATTAACTGCCCGAAGGATTTCATGGTATATTTCAGAGGGTAAACTTCCTGCCTTGAATGCAAAAAGTGCATCGGCAAGCTGCTCCTTATTGGCAGCACCAATAACAATTTTTATTGGATAGGGAATTGTCATTAAAAACCGGTGTGCAAGTACATGCAAAGGCATGACATACTTTTCTGCAATGAGGTTCACCTTTTTGGCCTGCTTCACCTGTTTTAAGTCAAGCCAGTGTGGAGGATTTGTAGTAAAAGCAGAGAAATTGCAACCCAGTAGCCCCATATTAAGAGGGCTGGCGGCATAGTACTCCTTTCCTCGCTGTATATACAAAGGAACTGTTGTACCTAGTGCATCTACACAACAAACATTAAGTTTATTATGCTCCATAAATACATCAAACGGGCTATCCAATAAGTAAGGTTCCATCCATTTCGGCGGATTCCCACCTAAACCTAATCTTTTGGTATATCCCGCGCTCTTAAACACTTGCATTTGCCCTAATATGCTTTCTATTTCCTCTGGCTGGATCGCTGCCGGGTCATGCAGGAAAAGAATGTCGAGCGCAGCTACACCAAGTGTTTTAAGGCTGTTCTCTACACTTGATTTCATCCCATCAGAACTGTAGTCATAATAAGCTTCATCTGCTTTGTGGCTCTTTAAACGGCCTACTTTTGTACTTAGCACCGGCCGGGTGCCGGTCCATTGACTCAAGGCTTCTCCAACAATTTTTTCCGCATCTCCATAAGAGGGCGCAGCATCTATTGCAGAAATACCCTGTTCCAGTGCATCGAGAATGGTTTCTACAGATTCTTTTACCTCCACTTTACCCCAAACACCACCCAAGCCTGCAGTACCGAGCACCAGTTTATCTTTTATAGAGAATACCATATTATGTTTTGATCTTTGTATACAATTTACAACAAAGCGATTACACCTGTGTTGCTAATATTCACTTTAACTGTTTCTCCCATTTTTACTTTAACCTTAGGCCATTTTACAAATGCAGTATAACTTAAAGGACCTGCGGCTTGTTTCGCTGTTTCTGCGAGAACTGAAACACTGGCATCATAGGAAGTCGGATTGGTGATCTGGATGGTGGTCCCCGACAAGGTATTTCCTATAATTTTAGCTTCAACATGATCAAAAACATATATTTTTTTACTGCCTGTATTCAAATAAACACCTGGCAGTTCCATAGCCATCAGTATTCCATTGGTCTCTGTCCAGGAATTCCGTGTATTTATAAAATTGCCGATACTGCTTTTTCCTTCCGCATCACTGGGCTGTATACGCTCCATAGAAGATCCAACCAGGTTATTGGTGGTGATATGGTTTGGTGGCATATTCACTGCCTCTGCCTGTGCGTGCTGAATGTCCCTGATCAGATCGGCGTAACGTATATTTCCTGTAGCCCGGAACAATTTAAAAAGATAATCTCCTGAGGCTGTACAGATACCCGGCGCTGCATGCTTATTTTGTATGCTTGCCCATACGGCTCCTGCCATGTGGCTGCCGAGCTTTCCTATGGCGCTTTTTTCAGGAAAAACCGGATCATAGGAAATGGTCCATGTAGAACACAAGGCCGCTTGAACCTCGGCCATATTTAACCATTGTTTTTCACCAGTGTAATGATATAAAGCCATCAATGATTCCAGAAAACCAAATGCGGATTCGGAATTGGCATCCTGAGAAATATCCCCGCAATCTCCTCCAGTCAGCCCCTGCCCTTCTACGTCCCGCTTGTAGTAAAATTTCGCCGCATCTCCTGCCACTTTCATCCAGGCTGGGTTATGAAAATAATCTGAAGCCAAAGCCAATCCCGCAGGTGCAATGGCACCTGCCGTAGAATTATACACCGCAATTTCCCCGGTTTCAGGTGTAATGTACTGACCAAATTCTCCGTGTGCCTTCCAGGTCCGTACAAAAGCTTCTGCCAGCTTTTTGGCTGCTTCTTCCCATTCCTTTTTAATGTTGCTTCCATGCCCCTGGGCTTTTAACAACATCAGGTGTTTCATCATCCAGAGCAATGCATCCGAATTCTTTCTCACCATGGCCTGCAAAAGTTTAAAATCGGGGCTCATTTTTTCAGGACGGAGCTCACCTTGGGCAGTAATACCGCCATAAAAATACCCGCTTTTTCCCTGAAGTTTATTCACAATAAAATCCAGTTCGGCAGCCACTCTATTGCGTTCCCTTTCATCATTCAATGCAAGCATAGGATAGGTGTTCATCATACCGCTTACCCAGCCCAGCTGAAAATCATTGTTGTTCTCTGGCAAATAATAAGATCCTGCAGGAACCGTCACAAAACGGCTTTTGGTAATATTGGAAACCACCTCAAATACTTTACTCATTGGTAATATATTACGAGGATCGTTAGGCCTGGATAGTTCTTTACGAATTTGCATGAACTTGGTTAAAAGTTCAGGAATATTCTGAGCATCAAAAACGTAGACTCTAAAATGAAGAGAGATTTCATTACCTGCTTTCCAATCTGGAGCAAGATCACCACTTTGGTGAAAGTCTCCAAAACCAGGTGCCAGTTTACGGACTGCAGGTGCAGAAATACTAAAAGTACAGCTGTCCTGCGCGGCATTCTCAGAAATGGTCAAACCATTATTACCCAATTTTGTCAGCTGACCCGTTAATACAATAAATCCTTTCTTTTCCTTTTTAGAGAAAAAGCACATCGCTGGTGTGGCTGCATTGCCAGTTTGCAATTGAACTACTGAAGCTTTACCTTTTTCTATAGCTAGACGAGGGTTATTAGAAATGGTAAGAGGAACAGATGGATTGTAATACATATCTTTTGGGTAAGCAGGACTATATGCATCTCCTATAGATCTATATCGATTTCCGTTATATATTGATGCTGGTACCAATACATAATTATCACGGCTCCATTTGCCAAAATCAAAAGAAGCATCAACTGCAGATGATGAAGCCAAACCTTTTTCTACCCGGAAGGAAGCCATAATATCCATAGCTTCCGGATGTCCTGAAACAGGTGTATTTTTAACTTGCAGAGCCCAGGTTCCGGTACTGGTATTTAACACACCATCGTTATTGAATAATTGTCTGGAAACCAGATCTGTTCCATTAAACTGTTTTACCGAAAAGTTTAATGAACCGTTTAAATTTGTTAAAATTTTCTGCAGTTCTCCCTGGGGTTGCTGGGCCAAAGAGGCTATACTCCATAACAGACAGGAAGGAATTGCAAAGATCTTTCTTAAAGGCATCATGTGTTCGTATTTACAAGTTATTTATCTATGCCAAACCTGTAACATCTGCTTAAATTTAAACACATACAGTCCCAAAAATTTTTGGAGAGATTGGCGTACAACAAATATTCTATTGTAATCTCATGTATACAACGCTTAATTTGATCATAACAGATGTTATTTTTGCAATCACTTTATCTGCTATTATAATCAACAACAATATCAGTAAACTTAGGGGAATCTTCACGAGCACAGAGCTCAGGAAAAATCTGCCCTATATTCAGCTCAAATATTTATGGGTCTAATGATAATGGCCTCTCCATTCTTTTCCAGCAATTGTATATTCAATACCGTTGAGGCATCAACATTCATCTGTTTTATGGCAATTTTTGTTGGACCAGACAAAGAAGCATCATCGGCATAAACCGTGGCCTGATATTTTTTACTTTTAGACAGGAAGTTTAGCGGCAATGAAAAACGGATCGGCTTATCCGTCAATGTACCTACATACCAGTTGTCTCCGTTCCTGCGTGCAATAGTTCCATATTCGCCAATTTTCCCAGCAATCACCCTGGTGTCATCCCATACCGTAGGCAATGCATCATAAAAGCTCAGATCAGGGGTTTCAGTAATCACAGAAGCTGTTGAGCCCGCCCCTCCTTTTTGT
>NZ_DATMRL010000260.1:0-36874 GCF_035566355.1 Pedobacter sp. | reverse complement strand
AGGATTTCCAGGTTGTCCTTGAACATTAATATCTCCGTTAGATCCTACGCCGCCAGTTCCACCAGATGCAGCACTAGCTTGTGCATTAACAAGAGCACCTGCGCCATTACCACCCACTCCGCCGGTAGCCTGCAGAGAAGATGCACTGAAGGTGGTTGTACCGCCCGTTCCTCCAGTACCGCCGCCGCCTCCTGCAGACCCAACCGCTCCTACTGTATAAGTGTAGGTAGAAGCAGCAGACGCTACGTATAATCTGGCATAGCCTCCACCACCACCACCGCCTCCTGCAGAGCATGTGCCAGTATTACCAGTACTTCCCCCTCCGCCTCCTCCGCCGCCCACTACTTCTACTAATATAGAGGTAACCCCAGCAGGTTTTGTATAGGTTTGAGCAGTACCTGTAGTAAATATTTGAAATGATTTTAAGCCACCCGTTCCCGAAGTTGCAGGACTTGCCCAACTACCGTCTCCTCGCCAAAATGTTGTGCTAGATGCAGATGTTCCACTATTCAAATTGGTTACAGGCAGGTTCCCAGTCACACCATTAGCAAGATTTACCTGGGCCCATGCAGGATTATTGGAAGTACCTGTATTAGAAAGATAGTTTGTAGCAGTGGTACTTTTCGCAAGTGTAGATAAAGCGCTCGTAGAGGAAGCATAAAGAATATCCCCCTGACTATAGGAGCCAATACCTGTGCCACCGCGCCCAACTGCTAATTGACCTGACCATCCTAAGGTCATGCTTACAGCTTGTAAAAGAGCCGTAGCAGGAGTTCCTCCGAGTGTCATCGTCACGTTTGTATCATTGGTCTCCGTTAAAGCGGCTCCTGCAGGTAATTGCGACGTAGTAGCAAGAGTCCCTGAAGTTGGGAACGTGACAGCGGTCGTATTGGTCATCGTAAAGGTAGATGCAAAGGCCCCTGAGGTAGTTAAACTACCACCTAGGGTTATAGTACTTGCACCATTGTTAACACCCGTACCACCTCGTGCTCCTGATAAGGTACCCGTCCAACCAAGAGTCATTGATACTGCTTGTAATAATGCAGTGGACGGCGTTCCTCCTAAAGTCATAGTAACATTGGTATCATCAACTTCGGTCAATGCTGCAGGTGTTGGAAGTTGCGAGGTGGTCGCTAAGGTTCCAGAGGTTGGAAAGGTAACTGCGGTACCTGCTGTCATCGTAAAACTTGTATTAAAAGCCCCAATCGTGGAAAGGTCGCCACCTAGGGTTAAGAAGCTACTTCCATTATTTATGCCAGTACCACCAAAGACCGGAGATAAAATTGTGCCATTCCAGGTTCCTGTGGTAACAGTGCCCAAGGTGGTTATAGTATTTTGACCAATATATGTCGGGTCAATGTTGATTATGGGTGTCGTGCCTCCTGTAGAGGTAATGCGCCCGGCAGTTCCGGTGACACTTGTGACCAACCCCGCTGCTGTCGTGAATGGCACCCAAGTAGAGCCATTCACAGTACCTTCAAAAACAGTCGTCTGACTATTGAATCGAATAGTACCAGCCCCTCCTGCTTGTTGTGCACTATTACCTTCTGGCAATGTAACCCCACCAGTACCTGGTAATATTGGATTTGATGCAATGGATAAGGTAACGGTTCCTGTAGGATTTGAGGCCACGATTTGATTTGCAGTTCCGAGGATACTAGTTACAGCCCCTGTAGTTGTCGCGAGTGTGCCCGAGGTAGGAAAAGTGACATTTGTAGAACCCGTGAAATTGAATACAGCTGGGAATGCGCCACCTAGAGTGAGCGATCCTGCTGTAGAGATAGCGCCACCTAGGGTTATGGTATTTGAACCGTTATTGATGCCTGTGCCACCGAAAGCAGGCGTTATAACAGAACCATTCCAGGTGCCCGTAGTAATCGTACCAAGTGTTGCAAGGGAGGTTTGGCCAACGTAGGTTGCAGCTATATCTATAACCGGATTAATGCCACCGGTTGAGGTTATGCGATTAAGTGTACCTGATACAGAGTTCACTAAGCCTGTAGTTGTTGCAACCTGCTCCCAAGCGCCAAGAAAAGAGCTATAAAATTCAAATACTGCATTAGTTGTGTTATAACGAATCATCCCATCTTGTGGAGATATTGGCCTTTGTGCCGTAGTTCCAAAAGGAATGAGGGCATTTGATGTGCCTGAAAACTGTGGATTAGGCGCTATAGAAAATTGAGGGTTTCCTGTTCCTGTGGGATTCGTAATAACGATTTGATTAGCCGAACCAAGTAAGGTCAAAGACGATAAATTTCCACTGGTATTTTGTACTGCTAAAAATCCTGTAGGCAGAGTAGAAAGTGCAAAACCATTTACAAGGGAACTTGTATTTGTCTTAACAATAAAGTCAGCATTTGCAAGATTTTGCACCGTTTGACCACTTACAGACCCCTGATTTAAAAGGCCTATCATACTAGCGCCGTTGCCAACAGTATTTGCGGCTAATCGCGCAATTAGAGCTGCTACATCAGAGCTACCACCCAGTTGATCCCAAACCGTACCATCCCAGAATTCAAATTGTGAAAAGTCAGTGTTATATCGTATGGTGGGAGTTGCAGGAGATACGGGACGCGTTGCTGTGTTGCCTGTTGCAGCAAATTGTAATTGCACATTTGCTTGAACATTTGCCCCTGATAATAAGGTAGGCGCTATCATGCCAAGCGAAAAATCACCGCCGCTAGTCATCTGACTAATTTTAAGCGTCTGAACCATCATAAATCCTTTTATGCGATTACATTTACGGCAATTGTCTTAATGATATCCCAAAATATGCACCAGTTGCATCCGGCGTGATAAAATGCAACACATCTCCACCTTGCGCGTAGCGCTGTGATCCATCTGAGCCTGGTCTAAACTCCGTATATTGTTGAGTATTCGAAGTTCCTGTAGTTGGAACAGTTCCCGTGGTATTTGAGCTTACAAAAATATTTGAGTTCTGAGTGTAGCCAAAACGTATTGAATATTTATTAATAGAAGTACCTGGAACGGTGAAAGATTGACTTCCATTAGTTGCAAGATTAAATTGTACGCAAACATCCGAAAATGGTACAGTTTGATCATAATTACTATTGTATAATATCGCCACAATTATAACTCCTTTTATATTAAGTGCCCATCCTTGAGTCTGCTGAGTAGTGAAACGAAATATAAGCATCTGTTGAATTAGATACACTACCAGCTACGGATGCAAAAGGACTAGCTGTTTGTGTAACTGATATAAATTGAACTCCTTTATTTCCGTTATTCGCTGAATTCCAGCCCGTTGTAACTATTTCAGTAGTAGCGCCTATTTGCACTGCATTGTCTCTAATATAAACTGAAACATTATTGATAAGACCTGCTTCATTATAAAAAACTAAAGATGCATTAGTCCTTTTTACCTCGTTGTAGCGAATATCAAAAGACCTTGGAAATACCACAATATTCCCACCGCTGGTGAATACGTTACAAGTTCTAACCAAAGCACCACTGGCATCACTAGTGGTTAATAGTACGCCTAAATTTTTAGAGCTTTCAAAATAATAATAACAACGTTTTAAGGTCTCATCAAAGGTTAATATTTGTGCATCCAGAGCAAAGTCATTTCGACATAAAGACACACGTTCGAATAAAATACTATCTGCAGTTGCCGCCTGATTCATATTATCGATAGTATAAATTACAATTCCTAAGGTCATGGTTCCTGTTTGGTTTGCAGGTAATGTCATTCCTTGAAATGAATAGGTCGAACCCTGGGCGCCAAAGGTATAAATTGGATCATTGGTAGGTGTTATAGCTGTCCATCCTGCTGCAAAAACTGGATCGCCTGCTCCCGTCCAACTAGATATTGGTTCAGCCGAGCCAATAGTAGACGGTAATGTTGTTCGCCAAATAAGACGCATTTTAAACCTTACACTACTACTATGCGTTGGACTTAAGATATAAGCTCTCACTAAAGAGGATAATGTATATCCCCATACATCTCGAATTGTTCTAGGGTCGATATATTGAATCATCGCAAATCTATTATTAGCAGTAACTGCTGTTACCTGAAATGCAAAGTTTTGAGCTGCAGTGCCTTGCGCCGTCGATACCTGAGAAGCACCTGTTTGCTGATAAATAATGGTCTGATCAGCCGTATAAGCACATTGGGATGCTAAGGTAGTGTTAGTAACTGTCGTAAATTGCCAAGGATTTAATCCAAAATCCCACCCCGTCAACAAACTTTCTTTAGGCTCGGTTAATAAACTATTACGATAATAATGGAAAGTATAATCTTGTTGGCGTTCTATTGTGTCTTGGATGTATGGAACAACCGTTGGCATATTAGATACAACTAATTGAATACTAGTTATGAAGACATTCCCTGTTATCGGTAACTGGATTAAAAAATCAACGTAAGCCGCTGGGGGTAAATCAGGGTTTGTGGTTCCACCTAACGTACCAAAGCCACGATATTCATTGAATACGCCGTCTACCGTGGCCGTTAAAACAGTGGCTAATAGCGTTGAATTTGAATCAACTAAGGTCGCTGTAATAACCTGCGGGGCACCTTGAATCAAAGCCGTTATCGATACTGCCACCGTTTGATTTGCCCATTCCATCCCGTTTTGTTGAAATCTCTGTCTTAATACAACACTGCCCCAACTACTAGTATTAATTTCTAAGGCATAAGGCGCATTCGTGGGATTAATAGTTGAAGGACTATCATTTAATGGCACCTGGGTCAACGTAACGGTTCCTGTGCCTGTTAAAAGCAAAGACCAACCCGGAGCCACATCAATCGGACTAACGCCGCTTGCAGCGCCTGTGTAGCTAAATGGCGTGGTAAAATCTATTAAAGAGAACTGTGGGTTCGTGATTTGATTGTCACTAATGGATGCAACCTGAGTAATAGGGCCAATACCACCACTGCCTGGTGTGTAATTCTCAACCAAATAAATAAGGGGATCGCTTTGATCATCGCCTTTCCTAAATTCGAGTCTGTATACCATGGGAGCAGCAGAACTACCAGTATCCCAATAGATGTCTACAGGAAGAGTACCATTGGCTAGAAATTGAATTGGGTTGTTCCAAGGAATTAAACCTGAGGGATCGTGGTATACAATAGCTGGCAAATAAGGAAATGTATTTTGTAAGACAAATAGAAAATACGTATCGTCAAAAGGTAATGCGGTTAGATCAACTTCGAACCAAATAGGATTAAATGACCTTACAAACGGCATTATCACACTCCTTGTGTAATTTGATTTATATTAGCATGTTACTCACGAATTGCTAGACTAATAACCGATTTTTGTAATCCTTTCTTACAATTAAGACAAACTACTGCAATATTTGGTAATTCATTGTTCCAGGGGTCATTGTCGATATGATACAAAACTAAACAAAAGTCATGTTCTTTATAGCCACAAAGCTGACAATGCTTTCCGTAATTTTGAAATACTAGTTTCTTTAAGCCTAATCGACATCCTGAGCCTTTTTTAAGGATTCTTTGGGATTTATTTAGAGCCAGTTTTTCTTTTATTTTAGCTTTGTAACAAATCTGACAATGTTTAGAGCAGAACTTTTTCTTTGATCGTTGAAAATATTTAGAACCGGTAACTTCCGTACTACAATTCATACAGTTAAATATAGGCGCCTCTACATTCCTATTAATATGACAATCATAACTGCAGTATTTTGCTGTATGTACTCGAAATAGAGGTACATAGAAAAAACGTGCACAGACTCTACACTTTATATTTTTGCCATTCCTTTGTCGCATTTCATCATCTCATCTAATAGTGGCTGTAGGTGTTTAAAATCTGGCCCTAATTTGAAATTTCCTTTTTGACAGTATTCTAATTCTTTTCGTTCTTCATGGGTTAAAAAAGAAAAAGGGTTTTCGCTATTGTCTTTATTATTGTTTTTAATATTGTCTATAGGTATCCCAGCTAGTGGGGTCATTAAACACCCCAAAATGGGGTCATTAAACTCTGGAAATGGGGTGATTAAAGATTTATCACCCTCTTTAGTGGGGTGATTAAAACTTATACGATAAATAGGAATTCTGTTCCGATAACTAGTATTTTTTCCGGTATAAATTAAGATTTTTTTATCTCTAAATATTTTTAATATGGATTCGACTTTATTTCTGCATCGACCGCTTTTTTCCATGATCTGATCAATAGTAAGAAATACTTCATTATCTTTATTAGCTGTGAAGCAAAGAATCGAAAGAATGTGTTTTTGTGTTGCAGTAAAACCAGTTTGTTCAAAACATAGTCTTGTTAGGTCTATACTCATTTGATATACTATTCCTGTTGTGTGTTGTTGAAAGCCGAACGGGTTAGCGCCCATATGTTCGGCTTTGTTTTTGTATTATACCTATTTTTTATTTTTCTTCTTACGCTTTTCCCCGGATTCCGAGTATGCAATTGCTACAGCTTGTTTCTGAGGTTTTCCTGCGGACATTTCAGCTTTAATATTATCTTTGAACCCTTTAGATCCTGGTTTAGCTCCTTTCTTCAATGGCATTTCATTCTCCTTAAAATAATGATTGTTTTTTGGTCATACACATGGTACAATGTACTTGTAATACTAACCCACACAAATAGGTGTAACATGGACGATAACTTTTATAAAGATAAAAAGGATAATAACAAAAGGCGCCAGTTGAGTTATATTGGATTTAAAGTTTTTGTAATCATATCTGGGTTGTTTATGCTGTTAGGATATGAGTTTAATTGGTTTTGAGGGTTTAGGATGAGTAAAGATACTGAGCAATATATTGAACATGAAGTAAGATTGAGATTAATAGAATCTCAAAATACAGATATCTATAGGAAGTTTGAAAAAATTGAGGAACGGATAGAAAGGATTTTCGATAAACTTGATTCAAAGATTCATTCTAATTTCTTATGGACTATTGGGCTTATAGGTACATCTATTGTTCTCCCTGTGATTTTACATTTACTGAAACTTATTTGAGGTTTATTATGGGTTTTATAATATTTTTTACAATCTATATATTAATTTGTTGGTGGGCATTTGATTAATTATTTTATTTGAGGAATTTTTTTAATTCATTATATCCTAACAAACCACCTATAGTTCCATAAGTTAAAACTTTCTTTACAGAAGGATTATGAAGAAATATCCCTGGATGATTCTTAGCTAACTGCACCATAAATTCTTCATCTTTTAATAAATTCTTAACAGCAGTTTTGGGGCGCATTTTTCCTGCTTCATATTCTGATAGGTCTTCAAGCCTTGTATAAGGGATAACGTTTTCTCTATATTTGTTGGCAAGATTAGTATAACCCATTGCCAACTTTGGGTTGCTACCAAAAGCGTTCTTTGAAAACATGGCTTCTTTAATGCCTTTACGTGTCTCAAGTACATTCTTATAAGTTTTGATTTGACTAGGTGTTAAACCAGTCTTCCTGGATATACTATCAAGATGCCTTTCAAATGCTCCAAGCTCACTATTTGCCCAATGAGCATTTTCAATAGTTGGTTCAGCTAAATATTTTTTAAGTGCTGTATGAAATTTTGGTTGTGAGTTTTTAACAATATTAGAGTGCATATCTACAATTTTTGGGGATGGTAAGGCATGCGTAAGTCCTGCATTATGGGCTTCTGAAAATAATTTAGTGTAATCTTTTTTCGCAATTCCCATTTCTTTCGCTTTCGCCTTAGATAACTGTTTTACAATTCCTTTGCTAGTGATCGCAGGGATTCTTGCTGTAGCCGCCTCTGGAGCCATAAATAAAGGCGCGATAGCACCAATATCATGAAACAATTCATCACCTCTTTGAGACTCACCAAGAATGGCATGCTCTAATCCTGTATTACCAATCTTTAACTTTTCAGCATAAGGAGCAATTTGTTTAAATAAAGGTATATTTTTTGAGCCAAGATAGGTATTAATATTTAATGGCAGATTGTATAATCCTTTAGCTCCTTCTAAGAGTCCAGATAAAATCCCAGCCCCACCACGACCAATTCCTGACAAAGGATGTTCAGATAATTGTTGTCCTGCTTCTGAGAATTCATTAGGCAATTGCATCGCTTTATTGCCTGCTGCAAATAATAAATTTAATCCCGCATTACCAATATCTCCCGGAATACTAGCTATACCTTCATTTTCATGAGTCGGCATCATTGGCGCTTGTGGTAATTTTGACTCTGCTGGTCCTTTGATACGAAACCCTGCATTAGAATTAGCTAGACCTTTTATTTTATATTGAGACATTATTGTGCCCCTAACTGTCTAGCTTGTGCATAGGTCATGGTCTCTTCACCATTTGGACCTTCCACAATCACCAAATCAGTGTCTTTATAAGATGTATCATGACCTGCTAAAACTTTCGACCTTTCTATAGAACTCAATAATTCCTTTTTCATAGATTCAAGTTTTCCTATCGCCACTTGTTGCGATTCTGCATGAGAAGGTTTTAAAGCTTGGGCGAGTTTTAAGGCAACAATATTGCCCCTAGACGAGAGTTTCATCTCAAGACCTGCAATTCTATCTGCAATCAAGTTTTGCCAAACACCAAAGTTTTTATTTTTTGTAGTCTTTGCATATAATTCTGGCAAAAATGTTTTCCCAAACATTTCAGGATTGTTTTTAGCAATATTGATTAATTCATCTACGCCTTTCAAAGAATTTTCAAGAACTGGAATATCTTTTTTAGCCGATATTTTTTCTTTATCTTGAATAACCTTGGCTTTGTTGGCAGTTTTTGCTTCTTCTAATTTGAGTTTGCTCTCCAAATCGGCAAATCTTTTTTGTTGTGGAGTTTCTCGAATCTGAGGCAATTTAATACCGGCCATATTTAAAGCCATTTGCTCCTCAGGAGTAAAGTTAAATCCACCTTGTTGTAATTGTTGCGGTGAAGGAGCTTTTACTGGAGGGCTTCCTATTTCTTCTAAATTTGGCATTCCAGAACCAGACATTGGCGACATTGGTTCTGCATTTGGCAAAGATTGTCCCCCATGAAGCCCTTGTAAAATTGTTTGAATATAAGCCAATTTCTTGGTTGGATCAGATTCCATCTGAGCTTTTTGTATTTGCAATTGTGCTAATTGTTGATGGAGAGGCGCCAAAGCCGCAGCCCTACCTGCAGATGCCTGCTGCAAAGCCAAGGCATCTTTATGTATCTTCATCTGCTGTGCTAATTGCTCACGTTTAAGAATGGGCTCCATAATACGCGCAAACATACTAGAGCCCGTATTAACACCCTGATTTAAAGCCTCACCAAAGCTTCCTGGCAACGGAATTCCTAAAGCCATGTCAACCTCCCGATAAATTCCATCTCTTGGCTAATGCGCCTCCCATAGGCCCTGCAAGCGCACTACCGAACAGGCCAATACCTTGACCTATTATGCTATTAAATAAATTACCTGGAGCATTCTGTTGTCCATAGGCCATCTGTGCACTATTGCCTCCCATATTCATCGCATTAGTGCCCTGATTCATGGCGGCCTGTAAAAGATTAGAGCCCATATTACCTGCAAGACTTCCTTGTTGTCCTGCAGCGCCCAATCCCCCAGTATAAATACCACGCGCAAGTTCAGCGCCTTTCATGTACTTATCCATCAAATCTGCTAGATACTGTTGACGATCCGCATTAGCGATATTTGTGGTTCCTTGCTGAATAGCGTGTAAGGCTGGTGTTGATCCAAGCAAACCTTGAGAACTTGCAGAACTTAAACCACGTTCTTGCGCCATATTCTCAAGTTGCTTTGCATAATCTGATTCGTGATAACCTTGTGTCCATTGGTTTTGGAGTCTTTCAGGATGCAATAACTCATCCATAGAGGTCGCCAATGGCCCGTAGGCATTTTGGCCTTGCTGATTGTAGGGATTGAGATAATCTTGGCCTTGATTATAGTATCTATAAGCCTGATTTAGCCCTTGATTATAGAGGTTTTGGTTTTCACCGTAGAACCTGTTAAGCTGGTTTTGTCCAGCCTTGTATCCTTTCCCAGGATTTAAAAAATCTAGAAAGCCCATTGTAAACTCCTTTTACGGATAAGCTGTTGTAGTAAACTTAACTAACGCCCCTGATTGCATCCCTACGTATTCGTTATTAGTAGTATCGTATAATAAGATACCATTTGTAAAATCACCTGCTGTAAACATGGCTGCAATTTGAACTGCTGTTAAATTGGGTGCGGTTAAAAAGTTAAAACTTTCTTCAATGTCAGCAATATCTTCGTTTAAAGTATCAACCAAATTAGTAACCCATTGGGTAAAGTCTTGGGTAAACTCATTTCCAAAAATAGGTGCTGAATCAATTCTATCTAATATCAAATCCATTAATTAGCCCCTCCGCTAGCACGCCTTGTGTTTCTGACAGCTCCCAATATCACGATAGGTGCCGGACTCACACAAACGAGCTTGTAACAACGGTTCCTTGAGGTTCCTAACTCATTCCATCGCATAATCCAGCGATACTCTCCTAATTGCCAAGGCTCTCTGGCATCAGCTGATAAAAAGGTCACTCCGCCATCATCTGAGATATAAAGCTCAATATGAGGCTTATAAAGTGCATTCCATTGGCTATCTGCACTGGTTGGGAAATTTGTTCCCTCTTGTATAACGTACTTACCGTCTTCCGTTACAATATAAATTGGATTAGTTGGCGTTGAACCTTCCCCAACAATAAAAACAGTATTTAAAAATGGTGCATCCGATCTAAAAAATGCCTCATCACCAAAAACAAAATCAATTTGCACGTAATCATCGATAAATTCTTCATAGGCCTCGAGTGCTAATTGACGCGTTACAAGTTCATAGCGCATAGGATATTGGGTAAAAGCATTCGCGTCTTGGGGGCCAGTATTTGGCGTTCTCAACTCATTGGTGTAAATATTCCCTGCCATCTCATAAATTGCTGAGTCTTCCTCAATGGTTACTAAATGAATATTATTAAAGAAAACATGTTGCTGAATACGATTACGCTCACCATTTAACTCAATAACACGTCCCCAGGTTTGTGTCTCAAAGTTATATTCAATGGCTACAGTATTGTCCTCATCTAAGTCCAGAATGTCCTCAGAAATAAAAATACCAACAACAGCCCGATAAAAAATAGTATTTTCATATTGATACAAGAAACCACGTACCGTTTGGGTTAAAAATGGACTGACATCCCCTGGATGGGTTGAGTCTTGTAATAGGACATTAATTGCCTGGGTTGATATATCTTGGGGTCTTCCGCCATCAGAAACGAAAAAGCTTACTGAACCCTCTTGATTTTGACCAAGCCATGTCATGCGGCCAAAGGATACAGATAGACTGAATGGATCTTCCATGCCATAGTCAAAATTGTATGAAGAGTTCAGTTTAAATGGAAACTCAAAAGTAGCTCCTGCTACGGTAATTTGCGTGCTTATATTCCCCCATATATCTGTAGTAAAATCATTAAAAATATATAACTGATTATGAAGAACCGCTAATTGTCTAATAATTCCTGTAGCTTGGGCAAATAAGGCTGCGCCATTTATCGTGAAACAAGTATTTAAATCAACAACAGAACCACCTAGATTTATTACAGACAAGGTAAACTGTGGCGTATTTAAGGTACTAACGACAAACCGATTACCAAAGGTTGCTACAAATGCAGGGCTTCCTGGATTATTTCCGCCTCCTGGAGCATTGGGGTCAGTAACTGTGCCCATGGTCACATTGGTACCATTTTCAGTAATAATGTAAATATTTGTGCCATCTGTAAGCATGATATAGACGACAGTATTAACTGGCAAAATAGAAAACCAAAGGTTACCGGTTAAGGAAACATTTCCTATAATCTTTTGATTGTAAAATTTGTCATATTGAAAAACTTGGGTGCCATCGATTACATAAAAAAAGTTAATAGATTTAAATATCAGTCGAGGCTCGGCGCTAAATATAAGCTGATTTTGTCCACCAAAGGTAATATGTTGGCGTCCCATAGCAGGATATAATGCTTGTTTCTTTTTTCCACTCTCTACTTGAATCCCATACCAATTCGCACAATCCATAGCACCAAATTGCGTGAAACGCTGACGGTCGTAATAGCAAAATATCGGTAGCTCTTCAATAGCCATTATATTCCTGCCCGTACACGCCATGCACCATTCAACAAACTTGCCCTATCCCCTGTAACTGACAAATTAACTTCAGAACTTGAGATCATAATATCCATTGCCTCGCGATACATAGCTTCCAATTGAGTCGTCCATGCATCAGCGCGACCTTTATACATAGCTACATCTTTTGCTGTTGCAAATAGAAGGTATCGCAAATAATAAGTAGGCAATAAATCCATGGTGGAATTGGAGGTTAAAGTAGCCAACTGAAACTTAGCTCTTAAGAAAAAGGTGAACGCCTGGCTTGGGGCTGGATAAATCTGTAAACGCATCAAAGTTGTTTCAGGATACATAATCAAGAAACGTGGCAATCCTTTTAATGGGAAATATTTGAAGGAGGCCAGAAACTCATCCCGTGATTCAGGAATTAAGGGATAATCTACGCCATCTAAATTAAGCCAGGCGGCCGTCATATTGGCCATGCGTCCTTGTGGAATTAATACTTCATTGGGAAGCGGTATGTAGGTTACATCTGCGCAAACTACATATTGCGTACCGATATTGACTATGGTATTCACAGTATTGGCAATCGTAATCATAAGCCCTGTTGAAGCGTATGCTTGTAAAAGCTCGTTTAATACTAATATAGCCAAATCTTCATCATCGCCATGCAAGGGTTGTGTCGGATTGCTAGGATTTATTAAACGATAGGATTGTCTTACAAATTGCCGTACCGTTGTCATAATTATCCCCTATTTTTTTGACCCTTTGGCTTTAACTCATCCACCGTTGTGAACCATTCACGACTTTTTACAGCCTTTTCATATTCTTCGTAGCTATTACAAAGCCGTCTTTTATCATCCTCGCCATATACAAAAACCCTAAAATCTTTCTTAGGAACTTGTCGACCTACATATTCGACATATTCAATTTTCTTTTCATCTTTCATCAAAAATCCTTGCGTGAAAGGGCGGTTTCCCGCCCAAATCATGAAAATTACGACAAGATAGCCACTGCAAACTCAGGGTTAATTGCAACCCCGCAGATAACGTCAATACGATCGAGCTGCTCGTAATTACGGATATCCGCACCCAAAGAGTAGGTCATCGCTAACTTGTAAAGATCGGAGTAACGCGTAACGGCTTCAACACCACCTTTTAATTCCTTGATTGGAGGTGCAGCAAAGACAACCGCTTGTGTGTGATAAGCCAAAGATACGTTATGGTCAGCATAGAGCAACATTTGAGCACCATTAGGAATAGCAGCAGAAATGTTTTGTTGAGCACCGGCAATAACAATAGTTGGATTAACAGGAATATCTGCCGTAGAGCCGTTGGCCGAGATTACCTGTGCTGTCACTACAAATTGTGCAGGAGCTTCATAAATTGGCTCATAGGTCAGTGGGTTGACTGCGTAAACGCCAGCAGCCGGAGCTACCTGGATGATGTCACCTATGTTAAAGACCACAGTACCAGGGGCTTGCCCTAATCCTGTAACGCTAATTAGGTTACCTGCAATGATAGGTCCATTGGTGACAGTACCTGCAAGTAGCATACCTGCAGGAGGAGTCCCGCCTAATTGCCCAGCACCTGCTATTTGACGCGTCAAAAAGTTAGTCTTAAAGAAGTCAAAACCTGATAAGTGCCCTACAAATCCATCAATCAAAGCACCTGTATTAACAGTCATGTTAAAGACGTTAAAGAGGTCATTGGAAAGGTTCGCTGCAATACGTGGGGGAACAGCACAAAAGCGTTTGCCATCTTCAGGGATTGCAAGTTGCGTCATTAAGGCATCAGCTGTCAAAATTGTGTTTAAACTAACAGGCACGCCTGGTGTTCCAACAGAGTTATAAACTGCAGGCTGGAAATTTTGAGCGGCAATGAAATTCTCAACTAAGTTTGCCAAACGCTTTGCACGAGGGGCGTTAGCCATTTCTAAATAGGGTTCGTCGCGCGCACGATCGAATGTGAGTTCGAAACCCGTATACTCAATCATGGTTCTAAATTGTTTGGTGATAGATAAAGGACGTATGATTTGAACACGAGCTTCACTTGTAGCAGACGCACCTTCACCCGCGAGATATCGCTCTTCAAGCCTATAATCGAGTGTTTGACCGGTAGCAAAACGAAGAGATTTAAAATCACCTTCAAGATTACGATTAGCTGTTCTTGCAAAAGCCAAACTGTTCCAGAAACGCACAAATACGTCATCTAGAACGTACTGGGTTTCGCGAAAAATATTAGTTGACATGTTCCTCTCCCTGACGAACAAAATAATAAGTAAACGCACACACTGTGCACCTAGTAATCATTTGTCCGGCGGGAGACAATCCATATCGTTACGCGCCTATCTTTTTTCTTTTGGGATGATGGAAACCCGTACAACTACGCATCAATTAGTTAATTTGTATCATATCTATGAAAAAATGCAACAATGTTTCTTTTGTTAATCATTCTTATCTTTTTTTTCTAATTCTTTAGTTATTTTTTCAACCTGTTTTAGGATATATAAAAACATATTAAAACAACTATCCAGTGTTCCTTCAATTTTAGGTGAGGTAGGTAATACAAACTTATCTTTATCCACGTTTTGCCTTTATTTTAGCCATCTTTCTAGCCTCAAATTGTGCTATCTGTTGCTCAATCGTCGGCTCCTTTGGGGTACGCTTGTGCTCTATGGTCGCGTCTTCTGTAGCACGCCCTAGAGGCCTTGGTGCGGACGTTGTCGACTTAGACTTTCTCATGCGTTCCTCTAATCGTCCCATTTCAACCATTTGTACGTATTGATCAGGAATAGACGATATACGTTTAAGTTCTTCAGGATGTCGTTTGCTAGCCGCATAGATGAAAGCAGCTGGGTCTTTCATAGCACGCGTGGCAACCGTCATCGCATCGGTAATAGGTTGTTGTTTTACAACTTGCACAAAGTCATCAAAGTTATTCATGCCATCCAGAAATTTGGTTTCAAACTCACGTTGAGCTGTTTGCTCGCGCACTCGCATCTCACGTTCTTCAGTCTCACGTGACATGTTATTAACGGTTTGTTTCACGAATGATGCTAGTTGTTGCTGCCAGTCACTACTATCATTTGGATCGTATTCGAAATCTTTGGCAGCTTTCTGAACCTCGCGACTTGCACCTGTTTCAGCCAATTGTGCACGTAATGCCTCAATCTCTGCCTCATGTTTGCGCGTCATACTTTCAGCTTGCTTTTTAAGACGCTCGCGTATTACCTCATTGTCAGTAGTCTTTTTATTGCCATAGTCATCTGTTTCCACCTCAGGTGTCGCGTCTTCAATTTGTTCGTTAGTGGTGGTGTCTTTATCCCCGACATCCTCATCGTTGCTTCTTGGCTGTTGTTCGGGTATGTCACTATTATTTTCGTAATCATCTCTAGATCCATCTTCTTCACCCTCCAGTTTTTCTGCTATTTCCGTGGGAGTTATTTTACCAGTTGCCAATAAATCATCCAGATTACTTATTTGCATCTTACGTCCTTATATTGTGTGTCAAAATCTTAACCAAATTATCAGCATGCGCTATAGCATGGTCACTTTGTGTTCGTTCAGTTTCAGCCATATATCGCATCTTACTTTCTTCAATTTCCCCCATGACAGCGATTTCTTCCGCTTGTAATTTTTGTCGCTCAATCTCAAGGTCAATCTGCATTTGTTGAGCTTTCAATTGTAACTCTTGCTTTTTGAGTTCAAGTTCCGCTTGCTTGAATTGGGCTTCCATTTGCATTTGTTGCTGCTGCATTTGCATAGCTTGTTCTTCAGGACTTGGTTGATTTTGACCCATTTCTGACGGCATTTTGCCCGTTTTACCAGCCTCAATGATTTGCGGGGGCACAATGGTTTTAAGTCTGTTCTTAATCTCAATAGTATTTGATAAAGGCAGGTTATCAGCATACAAGTCAGCCACAAGATTAAAAGTTTCAGGACTTGCTTGTAGTATTTGTTGCAAACTATTGAGAGCCTCTTGCTTCTGACCTTCATAGCTAGGCCCTGGTTTCAAGCGAACCTCATAGGTGCCTTTCCTAATATCATTTTCAACTTTCTCGCCATACTCATCCATCTGTTTATTGATAGTAATGTTCTTCATGCCCTCATCAGGGGTCATTAAAGCAATCACACGTTCTGCATCATACACACGTGGTATCATTTGATTAATAATGCGACCTGCGGTTGCTATGGCACGGTTTATGCTATTAAAAGCCACATAGGTTGAATAACTTCCTTGGCGAGTTCTAGCATCAATTGCAACTCCTGATATCTCATTACCTTGCTGGCCCATCCGGGTTGGATATAATCCGGTTGAGGTGTATAAATCCTCTATCGCAAGATTGTATTGCGTAAATAGCGATTGTGAGAGCTCAGGGGGTTGCACTTGGAAAGGCTTATCACCATTAGGGGATTCATCATAAGTTAAGAGTCCTTGGATAGATTGGGGGTCTTTCCAGTTGCGCATAGTATCAGGACTTTGCGCATTTTTCTTAGAGCCTATCCATTGGTCATAACGACTAACTTTCAAAATATAACAAGATTGGGTTCTGAGATAATTGATATACCGCTGAGTATCTATAACATCATCAAAAAATGACCGGCATACTTGCTTGCCATCTTTATCATAAAAGGAATTCTGATCAACATAGATAACGGGTATTTCTTCGGCTGGGAATTCAGTTTCATCTAAAATGTAATCACCTGCTATTTGATAGTGTATGATACGCGAGCGTTTGTGCTCACGTTTTTCTTCAATTCTTACAGGCTGTCCTTCATCAAATAGTGTTTGTCGCTCATCGAAATCTAGTTCTTCATCGTATTCGGATTCTTCATCAATGGGTGCTGTTAATCCTTGGCCTTCGGCTTTATTGCCAACTGTTACTTCTCCACCCATAATACCCATAGATTCTGGAACTTGAGATAACATTGGGTTTTGAGGTAGGGGCGGCATCCCTGCCTGTTGTTCTAATCCCCCCACTTGAGGTACTGGCTGCAAATCTTGTGCCAGCATTTGATTTTCTTGGAAACGAAGACTAGACTCTATTAGCTCGTCCATCTCTTCCTGGTTTAATATCTTACCATTTGACATTTTATAAAGCGTGTCTTTGATGAACTTACGTTTGTAGTAATTATTGATTGAAGCTGCTTCATCATCGGCCCATGAGAATGGATCTTCTCCATAGGTATCCGGCTGCACAGCTAATGCTATTTCCTCTTGCGTTGCTGTAATTTTAGAGGCACGCTTTACCTTTTCTTCAACTTCTTTGCCATAGACTTGTCTGAATTTCGCCCACGTCATACGCGTAATATAGCCGCCATGCATACCATCTGTTTTATTGATAGTCTCAGCACCTATATCCCAATAGCAGCGACTTGAATCCTTAAACCAACGTTGCACGATGTTTAAATCAAATGATTTTGAATGGGTATACTCTGTGTCAACTAAAAAAGCGCCATAGCTTCCGATAAAAGCCTGGGAGGCTGCTACCTGATATGCGGTGTTTGATTCATTACTGAAAACAATATCTTTGACTATGAGTTCACGAAGATGAGCTGTTTCCTCATCGCAATTTGTCATAGGAACTATTTCAAGCTGTGGGGTATTTTGTTGTTGCTCACCAAGGAGTGCATTACCCATAGTGGCAAGTTTATTGGCCGTTAGCGGGACTTTCTTATTGGTAATAAGCATGTCCTCTTCTTCCTCTTCCCATTGATGGCCAAGAACAAAGGAATGCATCTTATGATATTTATCGATGTTGTATTTAAAGTATTGTCGCCATTTCTCACAGGCGATTCTAGCTTCTCGTGCTAACTTTTCAGCCTTCCTAGCCATATCAAAGTCCTTTTTTGTTTAAACCTGTTACATCTTGTATCAGTATAATTAAACTTTAGTTCGCGTCTTGCGTAATCCTATCTGTTAACATTTTTTTTCCTAAGAATGCAATATCATCTATCAAAGAAAACCCTGAATCTTTATGTGTTTTAGAAAAAAACTCAAATGATAATTCTGAAATAAAAATACCTACACAGAAGGTAACCATATGGAAATACTCCTTACTATCCAATCCATATTTTTCTTGTACTACAATAGTTTTACGCATCCACGCATTAAATAATTCTCTAATGGCCTCTGCGTGGAATTTAGGATCGCTCAAATTAATCACCTTATCTATTATGTAGGACTATACAGCAACATCTCTTACAATAAAAATGTCTTGGTGCTTCTTGCATATGTGTCCTGATATACCATTCAAACTTGTGACCAAAAACTTTACACAAAAGCCTATTTATCTGTGAGATTATCATTATCTCTCCAATAACCTCCTCTATTTATCAATAAATGATCGGCCCATTCATCGTCTAATAGGGACTTAATATCATGACATTTATGGCACATGTCTATAAAGTACATGCCATTTCTCGAGAGTGTCTTTTTATATTCATGTAAACATCCCACTACTTCGTTCGGGGAGTCTATTGACCTCATAATTTCCACCACCTGCATGTTGTCCATAAGCAAACGTTATCATAAGTGCATCTGCTTTGTCAGGACTATTCATCCCTCTCTTTTTAGCATCTATCTTAGACTCAATCAATAAGCGACCATTGCTCGTATATTTATATCCTAGTCCACAAATCTCTTTTTGCAATTCGGGATCATCTGGTATTTGCACAGACAAGTCTTGGGTAAACCAGTCGCGCATCTCGCTCCAAAGCTCAGCCCTGAGGTTTTGAAAATGTTCGGTATTATTAGCATTCCTTGATACATTAACGCCAACCACTTGCATATAACCCATCTCATGTAATCTATCTACAACACCGGCCCCTATTCCAATAGAATCAATAAATACCTTATTAGGACGCTCTTTATCGATAATCATCTTGACCTTACCCACTAACTGCATGGTATCTAGTCCCTGGTGGGCCTCAAGCTTATAAGCTAATCGTCCACGACGTCTGATTATCGTTGATCGGTCATTTCCACCACGGGCTGGATCAACCCCTATGACTAAAGACGTATCACTATCTACTGTAGCTTTTCGAGCACGGTTTACGGGTTCGACAGTAATGAAAGTATCCGTTATACTGTTGAGGAATGCTTCTTCATCGGTAAACGGATACTCTTGACTAAAGCCTTTGCACTTTTGATCATAGTCTCCATCAAAGTCAGATAGTTTGTTACGCCTCCATGCCAAATGCCGTGCAGTTAATCCATTATCGCCATAGAGTTGCATCCAATCTTCTTCATCAGGTGTTAATTGCATCCCAACGGCGTCTCTAGTGTATTCATCTTGCCAATACCAGGGTACAAATATTATTTCCCAATCAGATTTATTCTCTTTCGCATCTTGCCAGTCAATGTAAAAGGCATTACTAATACCGTTAGCAGTAGACTCTTTAATCTTTTCAGTACCTGGAATATCTGCAACTGTCTGCTCAATGCCACGTTTGGTTTCTGATGGATTCTCATAGAATGCATATTCGGATAAGTGCAAAAGCTGATTAGTCATTGAACGGCCAATTTCTTTAGAGCCTGCTGTTCCAACCCGATAACCTGAATTGAATTTGTTAAACACAAGGCGGTTATCGTTATCCTTATCAGCCTTAGGTGCTAATCCTGTTGGTAGATTATTGTTATAGCGCTTAGTCATCTCAAAAAGACTTTTTGTGGCATCCGTCATATGAGTTAGGATAAAAGCTTGTGTTCCTTCTACAGTTAATACTCGATGAAAAAAGCGTGCTTGAATATACGTCGATACACCTTGTTGACGGCCTTTTAGGATTAATACGCGGATATAGCCTAAACGTTTGAGCTGTGTTTCTATTCGCTCATGGACATAACGCTGTGCTCTATTAAATTCAAATGGGATTAGGTTTCCTGATTTATCGGATATCTTGAAGAAAGATGGGGCAAACTCTTGGAGGTCATAAATGTTAATCATTGTTTAACTTTTAGTTCACCTGTCATTATCTTTTCAAGCAGTGAGGCAGCATTCGTAGTATCATCATCTCTATCTTTTTCACGCCAGCGTGCACGTGTTTTGAGCCAAAATATTTGAGCTTTGATATCATCTCCATCGATTGCTTTACGAAAAAGTTTAGCTGCAACCTTAGCGTTTGCACGAACTATACTGTTGTCTAATTCATCGCGATAATACTTAACTAATGTATTAATATGCACACCAATAAAGTTCGCAATTTCCTCCTGACTATTGCCAAAACTTACTAATGCTGCAACCTCAGCACGCGTCTTCTCTGTTGGTTCATGTGGAGTATTATCTGGCATCATTCCTCCAAGATAGCTTTATTACCGGTATAATTTTCATATCTTTGTATAATAACATCACAGTATTTTGGGTCAAGTTCCATCATAAAACATTTGCGTTTGGTTTTCTCACATGCGATTAAGGTGGATCCTGAGCCTCCGAATAAATCAATTATATTGATAGCTTTTTTGTGATTTCCTAATGCTCTAATAGCAAGTTCCACAGGTTTTTGAGTAGGGTGAATATAATTTGTGTCTTTTGAAACAATCCACAAATCAGACTCATTTTTAATCGATTCATCAATCTTTGCATTTGTTAAACAAAACTCATGTTGATGGCGATATCCAGAACCCATACCAAAGTTGTTTTTAGCCCAAACAATACATGCAGTAAACTCTAAAGTATTTTGTAAAAGAGCGTAAAACTTCCAGTTACACCATACATAATAAGGACATCTGAGTAAACAAATCATAGTAACAATAGATGAGATAAAATGTTCAAATTCATCATCTTCTAAATCATCATTTTTGATTACATCAAATTTACCAGACCGACCCTTGAAGCCAACATTATAAGGGGGATCAGTAAATATTAAATCCATAGGTGTTTTACCAATTAATTTGTCAACGTCAAGAATATTAGTACTATCACCACACATCAAACGATGCTCACCCAACATCCAAACATCCCCAAGCTTTGTGACCGGTTCCGCAGGCACATCAGGGCAATCATCCTCACCACAAAATACCTCAGGCGCGTCATCTGGAAAAATATCAACCAACTCATCAAGGTCAAAACCTGTCAACGTCAGGTCATAATCAAATCCTTTCAAATACTCAAATTGGCTAACCAAAAGGTCATTATCCCAGCCTGCATCTAGTGCAATCTTGTTATCAGCAATTACCAAAGCTGCTTTTTGTGCATCGGTTAAGCCTGACAACACAATACAAGGTAATTTCTCAATACCACACTGAATCGCAGCCTCCAAGCGCCCATGCCCTGCAATAATAGTATTATGTTCATCAATTAAGAGTGGATTAGTAAAACCGAAGGCATTGATAGAGCGAATGATCTTGTTTATTTGTTGTTCAGAATGGGTACGGGAATTACCTTTAAATCTGTGTAAATCCCGTACAAAAATGTCTTTATAGTCTCTAAGCATCAGTGTTTAAGGGCCTGCTTGCACATTTCTATGCTCGCCAACTAAGGCACCATCGTTCTCACCAGCTTCCCCTGGCCAACAGTATTTTGGCTGTTCACGGCATTGTTCATCTACAATCTTCCCATACATAGACTTGACACCATTGTAATGATTGTATTCTTCTTCCTCTGTGTAATCTTTGACTTCCATCATGATAGTAGCTCCATCTATTAATCGATTAATAATGTACCACACGGTAACGATAGCACAATTTAATTACACAATAAAATATTTTAAATATTTAGTTCAAATTACTTGACATATAGTTCAAGTACTTGTACCATCTCCTTTGTTAACTAGCCAAGTGAATATAAAAATGAATATTAATTTTGAATTTGAGGAAACCGATCATGGATTGGAATTTATGCAATACCAAACAAAGATTTTTTATTGTAATGGCATCTGCACCTTTAGAAATTCAGATTGTGGAACTTTAGAAAATCTCAAAAAGTTACTTGGGGACTTAAAAATATCCATAGAAAAATTAGAAACGTTCATAAATAGCAAAGGATAAAAAATGAAAGATTTTGTAGATTGCGTAATGAAGTTCTACGGTAAAGATGAAATATACGATATCGGAGCGACTCGTGAAGAAGTATGGCACGCCACATGTATTCGATTAAAAAGAACCCTAGGTCAGCCATTGAATGGTGTATCTTTTGAGGCTGATGACCTTGACCGGGAAGCAGTTAGGGATATTATTTTAGAAATTAGGGAGAAATCATGAAACAAGATACCGACAGTTATCTGGGAACAAAATATACGGTTTGGAATGACCAAGATTATCCTAACGATTGGTATTTTACAATTCATACAAATTCTGGTGATATAGATAGCGATGATTCATTTAACACAATGCAGGATGCAAAAGACTATGCTGAAGGCTATATAGAAATTCAGCTAGACAGAGCTATAGGGAGATACTAATGAAAACCTTAAGCGATATAACGCTTTACGATCTAATGGCTGAAGATATGGATGTTTGGGTCAGAAAGCGCACCTCAAACACCTTTGAAATACAAATTGATGACGAAAATGGCGAAACCCTCCTAGAAGATGACTCAATACATGAGTTTGCCGTAGATAGCTTTGCTAGATTCTGCAAGTACTTTCTATTTTCATACAACAACGCTAACAAAAAGGAGTTAGAATTATGCTAAGGAAGCTCAAATGCGCCTTGAGAGGTCATAAGTATCATCTGCACTATGACCGGGTAACCAGGGTTTATGGTCCGGCGAGCGAAGATGTTTGCTGTTGCTGCAGTCGAACTCGACGAACTTAGGTGCGCTGAACGTTCTTGGCAATTGCACCCTTTGGGGAGTTTGCAGGCTCAAAGCTTACAGGCTCTCCTGGTTCTAGTGTTTTAAACCCGTCCGAGTTAATTTCTTTATAATGCACAAAATATTCTTTGTTGTTACTCGTGATAAATCCAAACCCTTTGCTCTCCGAAAACCACTTCACAGTCCCTTGTAGCATTTCTTATCCCTTAAAATCAATTTTAACAGGCCTTAAACGAACGCTAAGGCACCTAAAATATAAATGTAACACCTAAGTGACACTTTTAAAACAAAAGTCAGTATAAACGTTTATATGGCTCTGTATTGCCTTCTGCGTAATTGGGCATACCGGATTCTATCCAGCACTTAACCGCGGTGAATAGCGTTTCTTCAGGTAATAGCCCGTGTAACATATCTTGTTTGTCTTCTTTGCTCAAGAGTCTTGTCGATATTAAATTAGCCTTTATGCATAACATCTTAGCTATTGTTATCAATACACTTTTGCAATGCTCTACCGATAGCGCTGTCTGGTAATCGTCCATGTTCTGGTAATCCTAAAAGTTTACGTATTACGGGCATACATTCTAGTGGGCCGCTTAGGTGAGAGTATTGTTTTAAAATACCAGGTTCTGAGAAAATATTATCATCCATGATAATTAATCCTTATTTTTGTTTTATTTTAAGCTCCTGAGATTGAACATAAGCTGAACATCCTACCCAGCTATATCCTGTGGCTCGTGAGTGATACATTTGTAAGTATTCTTGATCAGGTTTTGGGAGGCTAAGTTGAAACTCAATAATTCCAGAAACCCATTCATATCCAGGAACACCCTTTTCGTGTCTTTTAAACTCTATATCATCAGGTTTTCTCATTTTAGGTTTATCAATAATCCTTTGTTGCTTAATCCATCCTTTAGGCTCATCAAATTGCTTTTCACGTACAAACTTTAAAATTCCTCTTAATCTTTGCTGTCTCGTGAACTTTTCCTCTCGATTAAGTAAAGAATACAAAGCGGCACTTAGAAAATCTTCTAAAGTTTTAATATTCTCCGATTGAAAAGGATTTTTCTCATAGCATTCCGACAAAGAGAATTTTTCATGGTCTGTTAGGGTTTTTGAATTGTCTACTACTACTACCGGTTTTGAAGTGAGCCCTGTAGTAGTAGTTATATCTTTAATATCTTCTTTAATATCTGTATGCAATGGAGTGCAGTAGTTTAGTGCAATGGAGTGCACTAGTTTGGTGCAGTCGATTGCACTAGTGTTGGATTCTTGTACAGTGGTGCACTCCAGTGCACTAGTGTCTAATTCCAGAACAGTTATGCTTGATTTAGGGTTATAAATCCAATTGATTTTTTTTCTATTGGTGAATCCAGTGCGCTGAATATACTTAAACTCTTCGAGTTGATTCATGATGTTATAATATTGGCGTTTATTAATTTTTGTTAATTGACAAAGATAATCAGTTGAGGCTTTTATATTTTTTCCCGCTGTGTGAAGGGAATAAAAAAATGCAGCTATAAATGTGGATGTTTTTTCTAGTCGATCATCTTGATAAAGAAAAAATGGAATATGTAAGTAATCAGGTAAGTTAAATTTTTTTGTGTTGCATGTATGATCTGTCATGATACAATTGCTCCGTTGATGAATCCGCTCCGGACTCGTTAATTTTTTGTTAATTGCCTTTGCTTCGGCAGTTAATGGGTTTGTTGGCCCGTGTTGTTCTCGTTTAAAGAACTTTTTAGGATGTACCTTTCCTCAATTTGCAGTTGAATCAAAGGCTAAGGGCAGGATGCCCTAAATTTATTTAACTAGCATACAATATCATATTCCAAATTCTTATTAATCAATTTACACCAATCCAAAAATCCTAAGTACAATTGGTATAAATATAGAACTAATAAATAAAGTTATTAACCAATTAAGTTTAGAATCTACCGATTTAACCACATGCTCAATAGACCTAAATTTAATATCTTGAACCTCATGCAAAACCCTGAGCCTCACCTCATGATCGATATACTGTTCGTCCGTCACAAAATCCTCCCTGTTCAATCATGATGCCACTCTGCCATTAAATCATTTTTAGTTAATCGTTGCAGCTTAACTTGTGATTTTAAAGGCACATAACCCCACTTTAACCAATTGCCCAAGGTAGCGCGTGACATACCCGTTTCTTTATTGAATGCATAAGAACTTTTGTAATACCGATAAACCTCTTTTGGACGCATATGTGACTCCTTAAAAAAATATAAAATTATTATGGCAGATTACTTGACAGGGTACAAGGACTTGTACTATACTTCTTTTACGTCACTACCGACGCAGACTAAAAAAAGTGAAGAGGTATATATCATGCAAAATCAAAATTGTACATTAGAAAGGGAACATATTTTAGAAAAAAGTATTCAAGAGCTTGAACAGCTTAACAAAAAGCTTGCAAAGTTTATTGTACGCAAGGAAGAATTAACAAACGAAATCATAGGAGCTATTGGCCATGAACATGAAGGCCAGAAGTCTTATGAGTATAACGTTTGGAAAATTGAGGTGAAGACACCTTTTATTTACTCATTGAATAAAAGATGTTATGAATCACACGAATTTAATTTGCCGGAAAAGTTTAATCCGATAAAAGAGTCTGTATCTTATACTATCGATAAACGCTTATGTGATAAATATATTGCCGAAGCCCCGAAGGAAGTGAGAGATACTTTAGCACAATTGATTGATAAGAAGCCTGGGAAGGCAAGTATAGTTATCAAGGAGCGTACACAATGAGCAATACTGTCTTAGTCATAGGCGAATCAGGAAGTGGCAAGTCCACTTCCATTCGAAACCTTGATCCAAAATCCACGTTTATTATTTCTATTCTAGATAAACCGCTTCCTTTTAAAGGGTATAAAAAATCCTATAACGAAGAAAATAAAAATTTTTATTGTTCGGATGACTACAATGCAATTATTGCATACATTCGTGCAATTAACGAAAGACGTCCTGATATCACCACTTTAATAATAGATGATGCCCATTTTCTAATGGCAAATGAATTTATGAATAGAGCTTGTGAGAAAGGATTTGATCGTTTTAGTGAGATAGCTCAGCACATGTGGCAGGTTATGTGCGCCATAACTAGTAGTCGTGATGATTTAACCTGTTTTGTATTGTCTCACAGTGAAATTGATAACACGGGAATTTCAAAACCTAAAACTGTTGGGAAATTATTAGACGATAAAATTACCCTACAAGCGATGGTAACAGTTTGCTTGCATACCAAGGTCAGAGATGGTCAGTATCAATTTTTAACGCAAAATGATGGCAGCCATGTTTGTAAGGCTCCTATGGATATGTTTGAGGGATTATTAATTCCCAACGATCTACTGTTAGTCAAAAATGCCGTAGAAAACTATTATAACTAAGGGGATAAAGATGGCTGGATTTTGGGAGAGTGATTTGGGAGAGGTTACAGGAAGTAGTCAAGATGCTTTTGCGAAAAGCTTTGTCTTGGTGCCGGATGGTACCATGGCATTAGCTAGAATTGACAAATTTATCAATGATGAATATAACGGAAATAAATTTTTGAAAATTGAATGGACACTAACTGATGGAGATTTCAGAGGCGCCAAAGTTGAGCAGAAAATTAAAGTATGGGGTGATAGTCGCGACAAAGACCCTGTAAAAACCCGTCATCGTGCTTTGAATATGCTCAAGCTCTTATTCAATCTTTATAATTTAAAACCGCGTCATTCTAACGATCCAACTGATCAAGATTTAGCACTATTCATAGACAAGGTTGCAGGCATTAAAATACGTGAAACTGAACCTAATGCCGATGGTAAACAATATAACTGGGTGGCCGAGGTTCATCCGCAAACAGGGTTTAAATGTGAGACAGGCATTAAGATCGTGGTTACCCATAACCATCTCAATGAGGCCAATGACTTGTTTGATTCGGCGTTTTCTAGAAATAAACACGTGAATAATGAAAGCGATATTCCGTTTTGAAGGAACTAATAATGACAATAGGAAGGCTTACTAAGTTAATAGAGTCCATAGATTATAGATCGGATGAAAAACGTAATTATATCGGAGCCTCAAGTATAGGCTCTGATTGTTTACGTCAGATTTGGTATGAGTTTAAAAATGCAGATGGGGAGATTGTAACTAATAAATTAAAAAGAACTTTTGATATTGGTAAGCAATTAGAACAATTAGTTTTTTCTTGGTTGACTCTCTCAAATGTTAAATTTGTAAGTCATCAATTACAGTATGAAGACGAAGAGCTTTTGTATTTCCAAGGTCATATTGATGGATTTCTGCCAGAACTAGAGGCAATACTAGAGATTAAAACCGCTAAAGATTCGAGCTTTAAGGGATTTGTCAAAGATGGTTTAAAAAAATGGAGTCTTAGGTATTATGCACAATTACAATCTTATATGGGAATGTCTGGATTTCATAAAGCCTATATACTTGTATTAAATAAAGACAATAGTGATATTTGGGATGAAATGATAACTTTTGATGAAACATTTTATTTGTCTTTACGTGAGAAAGCTAAAATGGTTTATGAAGCCGTTATTCCGCCACTACGGGTTAATAACTCACCTCTCTGGTACCAATGTAAGATGTGCAAATTCAATAGGGTATGTCATGAATGATCTAAGAAATATTTGCGATGAGATGTTCAAAGTAACTTTTAAAGACATTTTGGAATGTATTTACTCAGAAATAGACTTTGCTATAGAAAGGACTTTAGAGTCTTTGGCGCATCTTAATATTCATGCCGATGAACATCTTATCAGAAAAGAGATTATTACTTCTATTGTTAGGATTTTGTCTAGCGATTTGGAGAAATTTAAGGGTGTACAATGAAATGGTATTCATCAAAAAGATTTAAACCTGGTCAAACAGGAGATCAAATAATATTTAGGCTTCCCTCTGGATATATACATACGGGCGTGTGGGATCACTTAAAAGATCAAGGCTATCATTTTGAAACTCACAGTGGAGATAGATATCCTTTGCATGAAACAACGCATTTCTGCATACCTGATCCAATTGAGATTGAAAAATGACTGAATTAGAAGATTTACTAAAAATATTGCCATCACAAATACATGTTCCAAGATTTAATTTTAATGGTAAAAAATTAAAACCGATTACATATGATTTAATAATTTTTAGATATAGAAACGATATTTCATATAGGAATTTAAAATGTACGTGCTCTGGAAATGTAATATTAAAAGATAAATTAATAGAATTTTATGATGGAGAATTAATTGAGAATGTAAAAAAAATGCTCGCTTGGGTTGTTGAATGGGGCGACGCAAATGACTCAAGATGAAGTTGATTTGATTTATGAATATTTGCATGAGAATTATGAGTATCAAGATGGAGAATTATTTTCAAAAAGAAAAAACAGAGTTATAGGTCATATAAGTGAAGACGGGAGAATGTCTCTTACCCTAAACAAAAAAATCCTTGGTAGAATCATTTTAATATCAATAGCTAAATGTGTTTTTATATACCATTTTAAAAAATGTCCCAAGTATATAAAGCATATAAACAACAATCCAATGGACAATAAAATAGAAAATTTGGCTGAGATAAACAACCGAAATACAACACTTTACAATCCAAAAACAAGAGGTGTATCTAAAAGCAGAAATAAATACCGCGTTATATTATCTATTGGGAACGGAAAAGCAAAACATATTAGATCATGGGATTTAGAAAAAGATGCAGAATGTTTTTATCAAAACGTTACATCTCTGATTAATTCAGGAGAAGGTCTAGAATCAGCTATACAATCATCTCTTTTAAAATTTCCAACAAATAATATTAAGAAAAGAAAATATCCTATTGGAGTACATCCAGTAAATAAAAGATTTGCTTGCGCTATGTATGCTAATAGAAAAAAAATATATATTGGCACATATGATACCCCAGAAGAAGCTTATGAAGAATATCTAAAAGCAAAAAATGAAAATACTTCGTAATTACCAACAACAAGCAGTTAATGAGTGCTGGAAATTCTTAAAAAAAGACAATGAGCCAGTCCTCCTCATGGCCTCTGTAGGGTCTGGAAAGAGCCTTATGATCGCATCAATACTATTAGATATTCAACATGCGCATAAACGCGCTCTATGCCTTGTAAATAACTCTGAACTCGTACAAAATAATTGCGTTACATTTAATATACAAGGTGGAGATTCCTCTATTTATTGTGCAGCGCTTGATTCTAAAGATACATCAGGCTCTGTTATATTCGGTACACCCCAATCAATATTAAATGGCATTAATAAAAATGAGACAATATCCCAGATTAAATTTAATCTTATTGTAGTAGATGAAGCCCATGCTATTAATTTTAATAATATTAACTCTTGCTTTATGCGTATATTACGTCATTACAAACAAGAATATAAAGACATGAGAATCTTAGGAGCCACGGGAACCAATTACAGATTTAAAGGAACGGCTATCGTAGGGAACGATTGTTTATTCCGAACCCAAGTGGGAAATATTACAACCCTTGACTTAATCAAAAATAAATATCTCATAGCCCCTCATTTTTCTGTTGATGAAAAACTAATCATAGATTTTTCAAAAGTTAGAATTAAACAAAATGGTCTATTTGACCAAAAAGATTTAGCGTTCGTTATTAATAAAAGTACCCGTATTACAGAACTTATCTGTAAACAAATTGTCCATATCATGGAATCTCAAAAAAAATTTGGTATCTTCATCTTTGCCACTACTAGGCGTCACGCTGAAGAGATTTTAAGTCACCTCCCTGAGACGCAAAGCGCTTTGATTCTTGGCGATACGCCTCAAGAGGAACGAACAAGGATTTTAGATGCAGCTCGTCAAGGTAAAATAAAGTATTTGGTTAATATCGCTATTATTAGCGTCGGGGTTGATATCCCTGCTTATGACACGCTTGCCTATTTAAGACCCACAGAAAGCCTTGTTTTGCTTGTTCAAACTATGGGGAGGGTCTTACGGCTTTCGCCAGATACCAATAAAACAGAAGCTCTTATCTTAGACTTTGCCGGCAATATAGAGCGTCATCGCGACTGGGACGACCCTATATTACAAGATGCAGTACAAAGCACTATTGATAAAGACAAGCCTTATGTAATCTTATGCCCTCAATGTAATGTAATGAATACAGAACATGCTAGGCGTTGCATAGGTAGTGTTAATGACAAACGATGTGATTATTATTTTGAGTTTAAAGAGTGCCACAATCAAGACTGTAAAGTTAATAACGATATTACAGCGCGTCATTGTCGGGCTTGCGAAATAGAATTAATTGATCCTAATGCCAAACTAAATCTGGATACAGTTAAGAAATCTTACCATGAAGTTCGCGTATTAGGCGCCAAATATGCATTATCCGGAACTAATAATAAATTTAGAGTAAGCTGTATATATTCTTGCATAGACAATAACGGAAGAAAACGGGATATCTTCGAGCATTATACGCCTTCTAGCGAAAAGGCTAAGAATGTATTCTACGGACAATTTGTAAGGCGTCATTGTAATAAATCATCTCAATGGTACCCGTACCTTATGAAACGACATAAGGTTGAAGAAATGCTACAGGAAATTAATACACCATCTAGATTATTAATAACACCAAATGAGAATGGCATTTTAATTAAGAAGAAATTTTTCGATTAAAAAAGGCCAAAAATCTGGCCTTTAGGATTAGTCCGCTTGAAGTAGAATAATCTTCAAGTAAGCACTATTAGTCTGAGCATTAGTACCTAGTGTTGGTGCAGTCAGAGTAACAGTGGCCGTAGATGTGTTAGCCAGTGTTAAAACATCTCCAACGTTCAAATGTACGAACACATCTGCTACTATTTCGTTAGCTTGTTGATCAGGACTCAAAGTCATGTTCGCAAAAGTAGATCCAGGAACAATCACACCATTTTGAAATAAACTTAATGTCCATACAGGAAGAGGCGTGGCTATTGGATTTAATGATCCACACATTCCTGTAAATACATCATACCAACCGGCACGCTTTATAGTTATTTGTCCATTAATAGCTGCCATTGAAACGTCGATATTTGCAGTTGCAAAGATTGTTTTTTCCAATAAGACAACTTGACCAGCCAAATTAGGACCAGTAGATGCGGTTAAACTTTGATTTTGTGTGGAATAAATTTCTGCAAATTCAGGTGCAGGAATTTTATCTCCGCCACCACAAGCAACACAAGAACCAGGAATCCCTTGTGGTCCTTGAATACCTTGTGGACCTTGCAACCCGTCTTGTCCACGTGGACCTTGGACACCTTGTTCGCCTTGTATACCTTGCATAGATTGACAGCAACCGCATTTATCTTGATGATCACTCATGATAATCTCCGTTGATTAATGTTGTTTAAAACATAAGTCACCGAGGCCCATGGGATTAAGAGAGATAATTCGAATAAAAAGATGGGGATGGTTATTAATATTAGCATAACATTACAAAATAAATAATATATACTACGTCGTTTTATTTCAGAAGGAGTTTTATGTAATGCAGTACAGTTTTAAGCTATTAGGAATTTCCGTATTACTACTTTCAACAGCAACTCATGCCGGAACATTCAAAACCACTTGCCACAGTAGAGCTAATTGCGCAGGCGTCAATGAATCCATCACTTGGAATGGTCAAGAAGAACATTGGTGGCGCGTATTTTCGATACACCGTTCTAAGAAGTTAGGCGATCATTCCGAAAATACATTCATGAAATATGGACACCGTTGTGCAATTGTCCATTGGACTGAAGCCCAAGATGAGCATAATCCTTGGGTAGTTGAAGGGTATCACTTCTACATGGATTTGAATGGCTACGAAGTCTATGATTGCTACACCTATGCAACTGGCTGTAACTTAACTGAAGGGTGGTAATAATATGTATGAATTACTTAAAACTATATGTCTTTCAATAATATTAATTTCTCTATTTTGTAACCAAGCAAAAAGCTCCGAATCCCAACAAATGGACATCCCACAAACTCCAGAGAACCAAGCATACTTTGCAGCCGTCGATAAAGACCCGTCTAAGCCTCACAAAATGCCCAAAGCATTAGCAAAGATGATCTTCGGTACAAGTCATGTTCCTGAGCCGCATTCAGGTGTACATATCAGGCCTATGTCTAAAATGAATATCTCTAAACAAGGTTTACAGGCATTCCAAGCAAGACAAAGTGCTATTAAGAAAACTGGTTATGTTAAAGAATATAATACTTATGCTTTAACACTACAGAATATCCAGCATGCAGCTGATGAGGACTATAAGGAATCAGCAACCGATACGACGCTTCATAATACGCATTTAGTCCGAACATTTAATGAATTGGAGCTTGCATATAAAGGACAGGACATACCATTAAGCCTTGTAAAGTCTTCAATTGGCTATTCACCTGCAGGGATGTTTATGGACAATGACAAATACAAAGGATGGTCTGCGTGGGGATTATTCTTTGTATCCCAAAATGATTTAACCTGTACTTATGATGAATCTAATGTAGAGATTTCTGGTGGCTCGGCTAATGTTGCCAAAGAAATCGTAAGCCATAATATTAATGGCAAAATAACTACGATTGTCACGTCGGGCAATAATGCTTCTGGCTTTATCGTTGATGCACAATGGTTTGATAAACGTTTTAGAAACCAATTGCGCTGCCGGATTGAGACTTATGATAAATCATTGGTGGATAGTGTAATTGCTATGGCTAAGGATATAGATAAAAAAAATGTGTGAACTAAATGATTGATTTAATAATCATCGCATGTCCGCCATATTCTTTATACAAAAAAGCGCCAGAGGATCAATCACATTCAGAATTAGTTGATTGCCCAATATGTAAATTGAAAATGTGGTTATCAGAAAAAAAGAAAGAATTGATTCTTATGCATACTACCATAGGAGATGAAATTCAGTTAATTTGTTACAAGTGCTTTAAAAAAGAAGCTAGTGAGTGTCCAGAGTTTTTTGAAGATTCAGAGATTATTAAGATATGAATGACTTCACCAAGGAAGAATGTATATGCAAGGATATTAAAATCCCTAGATGGGACATCTATATTTGTAGTTATTGTGGAAGACAATTGGCTTTTTTGACCACCCCAGAACTTCCTTACCATTTGATTCCATTTTGGAAAAAATTATTCATTAAGATTAAAGGATTTATTAGAAATGAATGACTTCACGAAGGAAGAACTAGAAAATATTTTAACATGCGTTAATGCGGTAAGTTATAACAATAAACAATCGGCTGAAACGCTTAAATCTTCAAAAGAAAAACTTAAATCCATGATTGATAACTATTGCGAGCATTTAGAATCCAAAGAAAATCATAATCCTTCCGTAATGGAATGTAAAAAATGCGGGGATTTTTTTGTTGAGTGACTTTACGAAAGAAGAATTACAATATTTTCTAATGACTATGGAGCCTTTTCATTTTCTCTGGAGACATGACCCGATGAAACTTGAAAATAAACTCCGGTCTATGATAGATAATTATTGCGATCATGAATCTGGTTACATTGATTATGATCATCAGGCTATTAAATGCAAAAAGTGTCATAGGTTAATAGAATGAATTACTTCACGAAAAAAGAGTTGCAAATGATTTACGAAAATTATAAAGGAACACAATATTCTGATATATCCGACAAAGCAAAGTTAATAATTGATAATTGTTGTGAGCATGAATGGCATACTAATCCTTATAATTACGTGCTTTATTGTCAGAAATGCGAAGAAACCACAAAAAGTGACACCCAGGAAAAATTATTAAAAAATAAAAGTGATTGAATAATGACAGATAATGAAAAATTAGTTGAAGTGTCTCTTTCATTGGAAAATAGAGCGTGTACCAAATGCGGACTAATTCAAATGCATGATGAAATATTCGGTTCAGTATTCTGTGATTCAAAAGAGGCGTTTTTTTATGGGTGTCCAGAAAAAGAGGAATGGCTTAAAAGATTCCCAAGCTCTCAATATGATGAATCAATAATCCCACTTCAAAAAATGACTCGACCATTCATATATGAACCAAAAGTCTAATTACTGTGATAATCAGACATATATATAAAAATACAACTTTTGTATCTATTGTAATACTAAATGTATACAAACTAGTAAGTTTACAGCTATTTAAAATGTATAAAATTAATACTAACAAAAAGATTAATTATTATACAGAATATTAGTACAGTTTGAGTTACAATCAGAACTAGAGATTTCCAGATAGTTTAATAAAATATCAATTGCCTCAGAATAGCCCCAGGCAACATGACAATCATAGCCGCGTTCTTTTTTTCTTTCCAAAAAATCACTTTGCTCTTTGGAAAGCTTTCCGCTTCCTACTTTTAATTCGAGCCAAAGTCCTGCTTTACCATTTTTTGGAATGGCTACAAAAATATCAGAAACCCCGCGCTTAACACCCATCCGTTTTAGTTTGCGTCCTTCTTGGATGGAACAACTGCGCTGATTAGCAAAATGATGGGTATCTTCAAAAACATCAGGCAAATTGTAAGAAACCCAATTCATGAAATTTATTTGTGCAACATCTTCATTCTTCATCGCTCCCTCGCATCATAAGAGCAACATCCTTTGCTCTTTGTCCTACTTGCATGGCCCAATCACTATTTAATGCGGCTCTTGCAGCTTCGGTATAGTTTTTAGATTCAATAGCGGCAATCATGTTCTTGAATTCTAACAGTCCTCCAATACCCAAATTAAAGCACATATTAAAAAGAGCATCTTTAACATTGGGTGGCGCATTGATATAGAAACTTTCTGCAAGTAATTCTTTTTCAGTTATTGCCATGTCATTATCAAGTAAGTAGTTGGCTTCATCCACTGATATGCCATCATCTTGTAAATCTCTACCCCAACCTATTGTGAGTTTACCTCTCGTATCAATATAGGCTTTGCTATCGTAACCTTCATAATGTTTTAACCATGACTTTAATTGGTCTTTAGTCATTGCAAATCCTTTGCAAAAAGGCCCCGAAGGGCCTCAGTTTTAGGCGGGTGTGACGATCCTATATCGCACATAGAGGATAGCCGTTGAATCGCCGGTCGCAAAATCTTGCGTTGCATTGGACAAATACACAGCAGTATTAAGAGAGGCTGTAGCGGTTACGCTTAAACTTCCAGCAATACCACCATTTGACAAGAACCCTGATGCAGCGACTCCGTTTAAGGAAGCAGCCGCTAACGTACCAGAGGCGACTGGGCCTGCTCCATGAACGGTGTTCCCGTATTGAGCTGCTAATACACCACCTGCTGTATATTGCGTGGTTACGAAGGCGATGTCCCATAGAATATTATCGATTAGGATAAGTTTTCCTGCACCAGGGGCTGCAATCAATTGCACAGGAGTGTCATACAAGGCTTTGATTTGAGTGGCTGTTAAGGTAACAGTCGCTGTGGCGGCCACATCTAGGGCTAATTGCGCATAATCAACTGCATTATTTGCAATCTTAGAGCCTGTGATGGCACCTGCGCCAATCGTAAGGACACCGGTATTAGAGAGGGTTCCATCTCCGCTTAGGGCAACAGGGGCCGCTACACCTCCAGAGCTTCCCACAAGTAAATCAGCCGAAGCTAGGGGAATTGAGGTTACGCCTGCGTTAGTAATAGCGACGATGCCTGACATAGCAACGTTAGCTGCAACACCTGAGCCATTACCAACTAAAATATGCGCAGAGGTTAATGGAATAGAGGTAACACCTGCGTTGGTTATTGAAAGGATCCCAGTTACAGCGACACCTGTTGCAATATTTGAGGCGTTTCCTACGAATATATTGCCACTAGGTAGCGAATCAGATAATCCACTAGAAGGTGCTAATTCAATAAATGTAAAGTTAACGGGGTCATAAGTAAAAAATCCAATTTGATTAGGGGAATAATAAATTAAAACGATATCACTTGGGAGCCATTGAAACTCACCATTATTTAATAATTGGATATTAGCATCTTCATTGGTTACATAGCCTGCGGCTGTAATAGTTGCTAAATTTGCGGTGGTTACAATACCCACGATGTTAGGGGTAAGGTTAAACTCCCTCAAAATCGAGGTTATTGTAGTTGTAGCGGCCATGATATCTCCCTATAATTTATCTTAGTTTATGTTTTAAATTCTTCCTTCTAATTCTATCTATATCATCAACACCGATATAATCACACCCTTCTGCATAGATATCAGTGCGAACCCCATGTTTACCTGCATCTTCTGCAGTAGTAAGCAGTTCATCATGATTCTCAAATTCTCTATCATCGAGTATTTCATCAACATCAGCACGGATTGTACGTTTCATAACAACCCCTTATTTTTTATGGTGTTCTTTTTTATGTTCTTTTTTGTGCTCTTTCTTATGTTCTTTTTTCTTATGTTCTTTTTTATGTTCTTTCATTTCTTCTCGTTTCATTTTTTAGATCTCCCTTTATGATTGAGTTTCCCTAACGTTTCGGCCAAACGAGCTCGTTTGCCTTCTTTACCACCTGCATGTGCAGCCTTTTCTAACTTTTTCTTAGGTATTTTTTTGCCTTCCGGAACACCAAGTTCTTTATGAAGCGCTCCCTTTTTCATTCCCATTTTTTGGATCCACTTTTCCGCCATCTTCAGTCTCCATTGTTTTTTCAAATTCAGCAGCCACTTGATTTATCATCTCTAACCAATGCATCGCTTCTGCTAAATGTCCTTCGAGTTTAGCAAAATTAGCTTTAGTGGATTCCATTTCAGCTTTAATCTTCAAAACACGGTCTTCAATATCAGCTTTGTTCACAACTACTTCTCCTTTTACTGGTTGATTATTACTTAGACTTTCCATATAAATTAGCATAGATAAAAATGAAAATGCAGACTTCAGAAACTTTTTTAATAGTAAAAATAATGCCATCAAGAAAACTCCCAGACCACGATTAACCCAGCACTTCCAGTACCACCGGAAGCACTAGAACTGGTAGAGCCACCTCCCGATCCTCCTGAACCATAGTTACCACCTGCAGAGCCATTTCCAGTGGCAGTCGTAGATCTTCCTCCACCACCATAGTGACTTTCTC
>NZ_DATMRL010000259.1:0-7975 GCF_035566355.1 Pedobacter sp. | reverse complement strand
AATTTCCTGAAAGTTGCCAGTTCGCTGACTTCAAAATAACCTGATCTGGCTAATACACTATAAAAAACAGGGGAGATATGACCGTTAGAAAGAAAAAACAGATCCTCACCTTTACCATCCATTGTAAAATCAGTAGAATGATTCATCACTTCAAAATACAGTGCGGTCATGAAATCTGCGCATCCTAATGATCCACCAGGGTGTCCGGATTGACATCCGTGAACCATTCTTACAATATCCCTCCTTACTTGAGAAGCAATATCCTCTAATTCATTGATTGTATGTTTCATTAAATATGGAAATGTGTTAATACGAGCAAATGTAATTATTTACTTGTTTAACACGGTAGTTATGTCAAAAATACATCTTCATTTGTATTTTATACTATAAATTTTGATGAATTTAAATAAATGTCATATTGACGTATAATAGAAGGGGAATTATGTTTTATAAAGTTGCAGAATGCTGTAGTTTAATTATGGGATTTAAAGGATAGAGAGGTGTATTGTTTCGGAAAATTCTGTACATCTGCTTCAAGGCTAACAATATCAGGCGGGCTGAAGAAACCCGCAGATCTCAGAGACCTTTCCGCCAGGGTACAAGAATTTTCCGTAGCAAATTGAGAGGAAGGAAAACGGACGAGTGGGCAGAGATCTGCGGGACAGGCGGGGTCCCGGAATATATCAGGTTTTGCTCTTTAGGTATTTGCTGAATTGTTCAGGTGAAAGAACCATCTTAAGGCTTTCGTCAAAGGCATGTTGATTAGCCGCCATTGCCTCTTTTTTCTCTTTTTCTGACCCTTTGCCCATACGAATCTCATCCACTGATTTGGCGTTACCCATGTAGGCATTAAATACCTTTTTGGTGGTGGATTGATCTAAATTTAGTGACTTTTGCAGCTTTTGGGCGAAGGCCCTGGATCGCAATATGGCATCTTTAGGCATCTGCCATTGATGGCCAACTTTAATCGGTTTTTCGCCAGGTGTTTCAGTCTGGGCATTCAGGCGTGTACTAATAAGAGCTAAAACTGCGAAACTCCATAGAATTACTTTTTTCATGATTTTTAGTTTTTAAGGATTAAATGATAAATTATTCTTTTCGAAGGGATTGAATAGGGGTTGCACGCGCTGTCTTAACTGCCTGGTAGCTTACGGTCAACAAGGCAATAAACATCGTTACTAGTCCTGCCACAGCAAACCGCCACCAGGATAGGTTGACCCTATAAGGGAAATGCTCCAGCCAGTTGTGCATGACCAGCCAACCCAAAGGGATGGCCAGAAAAAAGGAGATCAGTATCAGACCGGAAAACCCTCTGCACAGCATCAAAGCCAGCGAACTGACGGAAGCACCCAACACTTTGCGAATTCCAAACTCCTTTTCCCTTTTTTTTGCTGTCAGCATAGCCAGGCCAAACAGACCGGTACTGGAGATAAAAATGGCGAGTCCGGCAGCAAAGGTCATGATCTGTTTCCACCGCTCTTCCGATCGGTAACTGTTGTGGTTGGATTCCTGACGGAACTGGTACTCAAAGGGATGTTCCGGATTCAGATGATGAAATACTCTTTCCAGCTCCGCTAAAGTCTGTGAACTGTTTTCAGGGCGGATTCTGATGATCATCTCCCCTAAAGGCAGTGAAGGTTCCCCGGTAAAGATCATCGGTTGAATCCTTTCCTTTAAAGACTCGTTATGATAATCCCTTACTACTCCAATGACAACCATTTTCCGGTTCCCCCATCCGGGAAGGTTCATATAATCAATAGTCTGGCCAATGGGATCTTTCCAGCCAGCCTTTTTAACCAGGGTTTGATTGATCAGTACTGAAGACAAAGAATCCGAGCCAAATAAGGAAGAGAAACTTCGGCCACGCATAATTATTGCACCAAGTACCGAAAGATAGTTTTCATTCACATGTTCATAAGTGGCTGTAAACTCTTTACCAGCGGCCTGTGTTTTGCCTCCAAAATGCCCGATATTTTTATAGCCAGCTCCGCTTACTCCCGGGATCCTGGAAAATGCTGCTTTGTAGCGCTCCATCAATGACCGGTTTCTGATACCCTCTGTTATTTTTACGCTTAGAAGGTTTTGGTCTGGATAACCAACCGAAGTTTTGGTTAACAGGCTAAATTGCGCATAAATGAACAGGGTAGAAATGATGAGAAAAGTGGCCAGTGCAAATTGAAAGACCACCAGACTTTTGGTCAGCTCATTCTTTCCGATCAACCCTGTCTTACCAGTCAGCGCCTTCACTGGTGCCAAGGATGAAAGTACCAGTGCAGGATAAAAACCGGCGGCGAATCCAGTGGCCAGGAACAAGAGTACAAAGGCTGTCACTAACTTCCAGTTCAAGAGATCATGCAGGCAAATGTCTTTATCACATAAACTGTTAAAGACAGGTAAGACTGTACCGGCTAAAAACAGGGCTAATATAAACGCCAGTAGACAGGTCAGCATCGACTCGCTTAAAAATTGGATAGTTAACTGCCTTCGGCTGCTTCCCATGACCTTTCGAATGCCAATTTCTTTGTTTCTTTTCACCGATTGGACAATAGTCAGGTTGATGAAATTGATACAGGCAATGACCAGGGTAAATAGCGCAACCCCTCCCAGAATATAAGAATATACCGGGTCGCTGGCAGAAGGTGTACCTTCGTAATCTGTATTCAGATGCATACGGGTCAGCGGCTGCAGACCCCAGCTGAAATGGTTTCCGTATCCAGCTAAATGGTTTAGATCAATCTCCTCTTTAGCGTTAGAGCTATAAATCTTGTCCATTTTACGTTCTACCTGCGAAATATTTGCGCCTTCCGTGAGCAAAAAATAGGTTGGGAAGGACACCCACATCCATCCGTTATCCGGATACGCAACCTGAAAATAGGAGAAAGGAAGGAGCAGACTAAATTGAATGCTGGAGTTTTGCGGCGCTGGTTTGGCCACCCCTGAGATTTTAAAAAGTTCAAATTTTCCATTAACCTCCACTTCCATAGACTGGCCCAGGGCAGCTGAGGCCGATCCAAAGTATTTTTTTGCGATCAGTTCGTTTAGTACCATGGAGTGTTGATCTTTTAGCACAGTACGAGGATCACCTGTAAGCAAGGGAAAGGTGAAAACTTTAAAAAAGCTTTCGTCTACCCAACTGATTTGTTCAGTGCTGATCTGGCGGTTATTTCTTAGTACGGTCTCTCTGGTATTCACACGGGTAAACTCCAGTATTTCAGGAATACTTTGTTTGAAGGCTGGACCTTGTACCAAGGCTGCAATAGCAAATTTTTTACTTGTTCCGTCCTGCTCACTGCGCAGACAGGTGAGTTGATAGATTTGTGCTTTCTGCTGATGAAAGCGGTCAAAACTCAATTCGTTGGTGATGTACAGTAAGATCAGCATGCAGCAGGCAAGGCCAATACTTAAGCCCAATATATTAATCAATGAAAGTGTAAGTTGCTTATGCAGGTTTCGGACCGCGATCTTAAAATAATTCCTAAACATGATTTGATATTTAAAAAATAATGCAATAGCTGGCCAGGGACACCAATCTGGTGTGCAGGGGAAGCGGATAGAAGTTTAAGGTTAGGGAGCTATTTCCCTCTTACTGACTGCAGTATGAGGGACAGCATACGGCCTCGTTCGGCGTATGGCATCAGCTTCGGCTCTTTTTTTATCTTCGTGGGCCTTACGATTGGCCTCTGCGCTAGGTTTCCCGACCGATAGGGGGATTTTGACCAGGAATTGTACCTGATTCCTTGGGCCAGGTACCATCGCTAATGTACCTATAGTCAGGAGCAGTGCAATGACCAGAAAGTCCAGTTTCCCTGGCGAATTTTTTTTCCCTTTTAGAAGCCTTTCCATTCTGGCCGGCATTCTGGTACTTGCGCCTGAAAAGGCCAAACTCAATTTGTTCTGTTCCCGACGGTATTGCTCAAAATATACCATTGCGCTCATGAGATCGACCGGACTACTTAAATGTTGAACTGCTATATCGTCACAACAATTCTCGCGTTCAGACCTGATCAGAGAGGATAACCACCAAACTGCGGGATTAAAAAACAACAGGGTTTCCATAAGTATCTGAACCAGATTGACCAGGCCATCTTTGCGGCGGATATGTGCCAGTTCATGTAAAAGGATGGCTTCTACCTGAGCCTGGTTCAGTGCTGTAATCAATCCAACCGGAATCAATATTAAAGGTTTAAGATAACCGATCACTATAGGCACTTGCGCAATTCCAGATTCCAGCAAATTTACGGTATGCCGAAGTCCAAGATTTGAACACAATTCTTGCAGTCGTTGTTGCCAGAATTTACCCACCGGAGCTATACGAACCATTTTCATGCGCTGGAGGACATAAAAACCTAGTGATAGCCGGCAAATTTGTACAATAACGGCAAGTATCCAGAACATTGAAATAAGGCCGGCATGTTCATGAATGTATTTTAAGGAAAAGGCCAGATTTTGCCAAAGTAGTGCAGGAATATCCTTTGAATTTGAAGGATGCAGATCTGGTAAGTTGAAATCACGGTCGGGAACAGTATAGAGTTCCAGGATAAAAGTTAAAGCAACTACCAAAGTAAATAATAGTAAAGTCGCCGTCAAAAAACGGTAACGCCATATCGCAGCAGTCCGTTTCGTCAAATGAAGAATCATTGCCACAAGAATCACCAGCACCATCCCCTGCCATAGATTGTGCAGGAGTGTGTGAGTAATTGCCTCTGCCATATTTTCAGGCAAGTAACCGCTAATGATCTTTTCCATTTTTGTCGTATTAATGGTTGGTCTTCCTTTCTGCCTCCTCTAGCAGGGCTCTCATTTTAGCCAGTTCTTCTTTCGTTGTTTTTTTATTGCCCACCAGCTGTGTTACCAAACTGCTGGCCGATCCTTTATATAAAGTATCCAGAAATTTGTCCAGTAAATGCGCCTTCGTTTTTTTCTCCTCTTCCACTACATGATACACATGCTGCATTTTACGTTCGTCACGTTTTAAAATTCCTTTATCCACCATCAATTGCATAAGCTTTAGTGTTGCAGTGTAATTCAACTCCCGGATCTTATTGATTTCCTGCATCACAACACGTACAGGTAATGGTCCATGCTCCCATAAGATTGTTAAAATTTCCAGTTCCGCTTTGGTCGGTTCTATTTTCTTTGATTTCTCCGGTTCATTGATTTTCATATGTAAACCTACATATAAATTTGTACCTACAAGAATGTTTGTAGGTTTATTTTCTGAATTTAACTTTATTTAACAATGTAGTGGAGAATTGGCTGCAAAGAAAACCTGCTACATTCAATCAGCTGTTAGAATTGGGTAGAAGGAGAACATGAAACAGGCATTGCTTTTTCCATTGCAGAAGAGGGGGCAGGTAGATTTTTTACCTAAATGAAGAGGTAAATGCGCTGATACCGCTTAAATTGATCAGGAAAGGAACTTATTTAGACAAGGATGTCCTAAATTCCTTTCCGTTAATAGGTTTATTTTAGTAGGTCCAAAACCTGTGCGGTGGCATTTTTGGTATCTACTTTTTCAATGATATGTGTAATGATACCTTGTTCGTCGATCAGGAAGGTTTTACGTGCGATACCCATGTATTTCTTTCCGTACATATTTTTTTCTACCCAGACGCCATAAGCTTCTACGATTTTTTTATCTGTGTCAGCCACCAGGGTAAATGGCAGGCTATGTTTGGTGACGAATTTCTGATGTGATTTTTCATCATCTACACTGACACCAAGAACTACGATTCCTTTTGCCGTTAAGCCCTGATAGTTGTCCCGGAAATCACAGGCTTCTGCTGTACAACCAGGGGTATCATCTTTCGGATAGAAATATAAGACTACTTTTTTTCCTGTAAACTGAGACAGGGATACAGCAGCGCCATTTTGGTCTGTTGATGTAAATTCAGGGGCTTTCTGGCCTTCTTTTAATTCGCTCATAGGATTGTTATTTGTAATAATCAATAGTCAGGGTTTTAACGTTGTTCTTTACATCGTCAACAACCAGTTTTAAGTTATGTTTGCCGGAACTGCCGGTTTGGTCATTAAAGCTGTGCCATAAGGTGGCCGTTTTGGCGTCGAACTCCATAAGAGCCCACTTTCCGTCAATATAGCCGTTAAAGCTTTTGATTCCGGAAAGATTATCTCTTATTTTAAAAGTCATTTTACTAATCCCCTTCATACTTTGCCCGTTGGAAACATTGACGGGAACTATGGTTGGAGCAATAGTATCGATAGAGATGAAAAAGCTTCCAAAACTTCTTGGTTTCGCTTTAACATAGCCATTTTCAAAATAACCTCCCTGAGAAGATCTGCCAGTATTGACGATTACAGCTTTGTCTTTATACTTGCTCAAACTGGAATCGGCCTTAATCCATAATTCAAACCCTGTATGTAATGGGGTGAGGGTGTTATGGATTTGATAAACAGCAGAATATGCATTTACCCCAGGTCTTGGATGTTCTGCATAGGTAAAGTTCAGGTCGCTGTACAGATTTCCCGCAGGAATGATCACCTTGATCTGGTTGTTGTTGAATTCGTTGACCTGATTGTAGGGAAAAAGAGTGCCTGCCGGAAGAACTTTTGAAGCTATTGTTGCTTTGCTGTCTCCCAGAACATTAAAAGCAAGGACACTTTGATTCCCCTTGGCATCTGTAATGGTGTATTTAAGTGCATAAGTCCTTCCCTCTTCGAACTCAATTCTTCCGTTGTTAACCAGGTTGAAATAGATTCCCATAGGGTTACCGGGATCAACGAAGCTTTTCTGAATGGTGCGTTTGGTGTTCAAAAATGCTGGAAAGTCGATATGGGAATTTACTGCTTTGCTATTTTCGAATTTAAAACGTTCCAGGGCCGAAGTATACACGGATTTTCCATCTACTTCCAGTTCAATAGAATATACCCCATTGGTACCCGATGCCCCATTGTGTTTATCAGTTACCGTAATCCCAAATCCGACTTCTCCACCGAGATGAATGGTGCTGACCTGGTTCAAATGATATTTTCCGGCACCGCCACTCACCTGGAAATACTGCTTTGGCGTGAATTCATTAAAGGCTTGTTTGTTCAGGCGATAAATATACATTGCGTAGATGACCGGCGGAATATTATCCGGAATATCCAGGCCGAAGAGCTGCGGGTTTATGGTTGCCTCTGTTTTGGTATCTCTTACTTCAAAATGGAGGTGTGGACCACCCGAACTACCCCGGTTTCCAGACCAGGCAATCAGATCACCTTTACGAACTGGGATCAGACTGGCCGCGGGAAATTCGTCTATTTCAAACGATTTCTTTTCATATTGTACTTTTTCAACCTGTTGTGCTATTTTAGGATTGAAGCGTTGAAGATGTCCGTATACCGTGGTGTAACCGTTAGGATGGTTAATATAAAGTGCCTGCCCAAAACCACTATTTTGTACACGAATCCGGGAAATGTATCCGTCGGCTACTGCGTATACCGGATAACCTTCGCGTTGATTGGTGCGATAATCCATACCGGAATGAAAATGGTTGGGCCTGATTTCTCCAAATGATCCTGCAAGGGCGGGAGGCGTAATGTCCAGTGGCGGACGGAAATCAAATTGCGGATATTTGTTCCCGCTAAAGATTTGTTGTCCGTTGGCGAAAAAGGAACTCAGTATAAAGTAAAAGAGTACTGCGTAAGATCTGAACATTAAAATTATTTTATATGGAAATTAAGTAATTGTTCTCCGGCCAGCCATGCTTCAAGATGATCACCAGCGTGGACTTGTCCAACACCCTCTGGGGTTCCGGTAAAAATCAGGTCTCCTTTTTTTAAAGTAATGTATTGTGAAACGAAGGCTATTATTTTTTCAAACGGGAAGAGCAAATTTTTAGTATCTCCATTTTGACGTGTTTTTTTGTTGATTTGTAGTTCGAATTGCAGATCGTACAGATTTTCAAATTTTGATTTGGGTACAAAGCTGCTAATGGCAGCTGAGTTATCAAAAGCCTTGGCAAGTTCCCAGGGT
>NZ_DATMRL010000258.1:0-13904 GCF_035566355.1 Pedobacter sp. | reverse complement strand
CAGATCGGCTTTTGCCAGTCATCCGGATCAGGTTATGGTTTTTAAATATACCGCCAGCAAAAAAGCCGAGTTATCCGGTACGATTTCAATGCATTCTGCACAGGAGGCCACTAGTACAGCAAATAAGGATGAGCTGAGTTTTATGGGGGAGATGGGTAATCATTTAAAGTATGCTGCAAATTTACACATAGAGCATAATGGAGGTACTATTGAAGTTAAAGAGAATACCTTAGTCTTTAAAAATTGTAATTCCCTGGTGATTTACCTGAATGCGAGGACCAATTACAAACCGGATTACCAATCCGGCTGGAGAGGTGCAGACCCTATGCCATGGATAGAACAGGAACAAAAAAATGCGCTTAAACTGGGCGAGAGAAAATTACTTGACCGGCATATTAAAGATATTAGCAGCTTAACAAAGGCGGCTACCATTGATATCGGAACAACAAATTCCGATCTGGCGGCGCTTCCGACGGATCTGCGGTTAAAAAAATATGCAGCCGGGGCTAAAGATCCTGATCTGCAAGAAATTTTGTTCCAATATGGGCGTTATTTATTGGTGAGTTGTTCACGTCCAGGCGGTTTACCCGCCAACTTGCAAGGCTTATGGAACAACAGTAATGCACCAGCCTGGGCAAGTGATTACCACAATAACATCAATATTCAGATGAATTACTGGGCTGCAGAGTCTACGAACATGTCTGAATGCCAGGTTCCATTAATCGATTTCATTGTTGCTGCACAAGAGCCTTGCCGGATAGCAACCCGAAAAGCCTTTGGTGAAAAGACACGAGGATGGACGGCACGAACCAGTCAAAGTATTTTTGGAGGCAATGGTTGGGAATGGAATATTCCTTCCAGTGCCTGGTATGCACAGCATGTTTTTGAGCATTGGGCATTTACTCAGAATAGGGGATATTTGGAGAAAACCGCTTACCCAATCCTTAAAGAAATCTGTGAATACTGGGAAGACCGGTTAAAGAAAATGCCGGATGGAACATTAATGGTTCCAAATGGATGGTCACCTGAACACGGGCCACGTGAAGACGGAGTGATGCACGACCAACAATTGGTGTGGGATCTTTTTCAAAACTATTTAGATGCATCCAAAGCGCTGGGAATTGATCCTGACTATCAAGCTAAGGTAGCCGATATGCAAGCTCATCTTGCGCCTAACAAAATCGGGAAATGGGGGCAGCTGCAGGAATGGCAGGAAGACAGGGATGATCCAGATGATCAGCACAGACATACCTCTCATCTGTTTGCTGTATATCCGGGAAGACAGATCAGTAAAGTCGCAACACCTGAACTGGCAAATGCAGCCATCATCTCCTTGAGGAGCAGGAGCGGAAACTATGGAAAAAATATCAATACCCCCTTCACTGTAGAGTCAACAGTAGGAGACAGCCGCCGTTCCTGGACATGGCCCTGGCGCTGTGCCTTATGGGCAAGGTTAGGAGAAGGAGAAAAGGCAGGAACGATGATCAGAGGCTTACTAACCTATAATACCTTACCCAACCTGTTTGCTAATCATCCTCCATTTCAGATGGATGGTAATTTTGGTATCAGCGGGGCAATGGCCGAAATGCTCTTGCAAAGCCAGGCTGGAGAAATACAATTATTGCCGGCTGTTCCCAAAGATTGGGCTGTAGACGGATCGTTTGAAGGGCTTAAAGCGCGCGGGGGATTTACCGTAAATTGTAAATGGCATAATGGTAAAGTCATCTCCTATAAGATCTCCTCAGAAAAACCGACAAATGTAAAACTGCGGATCAATGGTGAAATTAAAGAGGTGGTTTCCTCAAATCTTAAACGAACTAAATAATCTAAAATGACCAGAGGTTTTGTACTCGTATTATCGATAGTCGCTTTTTTTAATACTGCGGTATGGTCTAAAGATCCTCTTCAAAGGAATTTAGGTCAGGACCCGAACAGCATCAGTAATTCATCTCTGATGCTGAACTACAACCCTAAAGCCCGCAGTTTCTGGGTGAGTACAACATCAGGAAAAAAGGTATTTGTGAAGGGGCTGGTGCCTAAGGCTAATTTCATCAAAGTTGAAAAGGAAGCGGTCAGTGATCCTGCTTTTGGTAAAGGTCAGGCATTGATCGCCAGGGATGCCGACGGGGCTTCAGTATCTTTTACACTTTACCTTTCACAGCCATTTCTGTTTATCCGTCAAAGCATCAAAAATACAACTTACGGAATTGCTGACTTTCCAAAACTTAGCCCGGTGTCTTTTTTATTAGATCTTGGAAAACCGGTTGGTCAGTTAAAAACACTTGGAACCGGAGGTCTGCTGGATCCAGATAAAAACCCTGGGAGTTATGTATTCCTGACCTGTGTCGATCCTGTTTCAAGAAATGGAGTAGTAACAGGTTGGTTAACGAATGAAAAGGGAAGCGGTGTTGTATTTTCTCATATTAAAAACAATTTGATTGAAATAGAACCTCGTGTTGAATATGGTCATTTCCGTTTGCCGGCCGGTAAGACCGAAAAGACCGAAACGTTATTGGTGGGTTATTTTGACGATGCCCGTTTGGGTGAAGAGCAGTTTGCAGAAGCAATGGCAAAGCAGCAAAATATTAAACTTAAGCCCAGAAGCGCTGTGTATTGTACCTGGTATGCAGAGAAAAACGGAGGTGCCGGTACTGAATCCGGGACGATTGAATTGGCAGGTTTTATCAAGAATCAATTGAAGCCTTTTGGTCTTGGAGTGCTTCAAATTGATGACCAATGGCAAGCTGGGAATCAATATAATGGCCCTCACCGGGGCTTTGACCGGGTTGATCCAAAAGGAGGCTATCCCAACGGAATGACAACCACTGCTAAAGCCATAAAAGAAGATGGTCTGACTGCTGGAATCTGGTGGATGCCTTTTAGCCGGAATCATCAGGCCCCGGAATTCAAAGACCACCAGGATTGGTTTGCAAAACGAACCAATGGCAAGCCTTACGAAACCACATGGGGAGGTACTTCTCTTGACCTGACCAATCCCGAAGTTCAGCATCATATTGCTGATTATGCGAGCAGAATGCATCAATGGGGCTACGATTATTTCAAAATGGATGGACTATGGACCGGAACAGTGACCGAACAAATTTATATTAATGACGGCTACAAGAATGACAGTATTGGGAATTGTCTGCCTTTACATAATCCTCTTAAAACGCAAATTGAAGCCTTTAGAGATGGTTTGAGAGTTATACGCAAAGCCACAGGTGAAGATGTATTCCTGTCGGGATGCTGCGTGAGCCAGAACATGCGGTCCTTTGGAGCTTCTATTGGCCTGGTCAACTCCATGCGCATAGGACCCGATTTCAATCATGACGGGCAAAGCATCCGCACCGGGGCCATCCGTGCCTCCAGACTTTATTTTTTAAATGGAAGAGTTTGGTGGAACGATCCGGATCCATCCATGTTGAGAGAAAGTGGAGAATCTACTGCGGATAATGCCAGTAAGGGAATCGGCAGTTTGACCAGAGCAAGATTACTTCCATCCTTTGTGGCTGTTTCCGGACAGTTTTTTCTAAGCAGCGACTGGCTTCCGGATCTGCCCTTAGACAGACTGGAAATTATGAAGCGCTGTATGGCTTCACATAAGGGCATTGCCCGACCGGTAGATGCCTTTGATAAAATGCTTCCCTCTATTTGGATTGCGACAGATAAAAAATCAGGCACCGATCGTAATGTACTGGGATTATATAACTGGGAAACCAGCCCTCAGAAAATCGGTACATCCTTAAGCCGGGCGGGATTAAAAGATAAAATGACCTATTATGCTTTTGATTTCTGGGCAAACAAACCCCTACCGGATCTGTCTGGTTCGTTTGCATGGGAGCTTCCCTCAGAATCCTGCAAGGTTATAGCGGTACGTGCCAAAGCCAAGCATCCGGTTGTGGTTTCAACTTCGCAGCACATCAGTCAGGGGATGATTGACCTGCTTAAAGAAGACTGGGATGGGGAAAGCCTTTCGGGAACAAGTAAACTCATCGGTGGTGATTCTTATGAATTGCGTATTGCTGGGATGAATGATGGCAGGAATTGGAAATTAAGCAGCGCTCTTATTGTTGGAAGCCCTCAGGGTGTAATCATAGAGGTATTGCCCCAGGCAGAGAAGGGCTGGCTTAGAGTCGTGATTAAGGGCAAAGAAAGTCAGGTTGTAAAATGGAAATTAAAGTTTAAAAAATAGTCTTCAATGATCAATTTAAAAATTGCGTTAATTTTAGGGATACTGGTTCCATTTCACGCTGTGTATGCACAAAAGCAACCTGTGGATTATGTTAATCCTTTTATTGGTGCCAGTACCAGCGTTGCCAAAGCCGGTGATGGTGCCGGATTGGGTAAAACCTTTCCGGGCGCTGCCACGCCTTTTGGTTTGGTACAATTGAGTCCCAATACCATTACAGGCGGTGATAATGGCAGCGGTTATAGTTATGAACACACCACCATAGAAGGTTTTGCTTTTACACAGATGAGTGGAATTGGATGGTATGGGGATCTTGGAAATTTTCTGGTCATGCCTGCTACCGGACCATTAAAAACGTTTTCCGGTAAAGAAAATAGTAAGGAGAAGGGATACCGTTCTCCTTATGATAAATCCAGTGAAAAAGCCGGGGCCGGTTATTATACAGTAACCTTATCTGACGATCATATCCGGGCTGAAGCCACTGCAGCACCACATAGTGGTATACTAAGATTTACTTATCCGGCTGGAAAACAGTCACGCATCCAGATTGATCTGGCCCGTCGGGTAGGGGGCACATCTACAGAACAGTATGTTGAAGTTGTGAACGAACATACCATTCGTGGCTGGATGAAATGTACGCCTGAAGGCGGAGGCTGGGGCGATGGCGATGGGAAGCCTGATTATACCGTTTATTTCTACGCGGAGATGAGCAAGCCCTTAAAGAAATATGGAGTCTGGACAGCGGATATACCTAAAGGTACGAAACGTAAAAGGCAAGATGTAACAAGCGATGCTTATCAGGATATTGTGAAAAATTCTAAAGTCTTATACGGTATAAAAAAAATGCAGGGAAAACACTTAGGCTTTTTCTCTGAGTTTGAAACAAGGAAGGACGAGCAGGTCTTGCTAAAAGCAGGGATTTCCTTTGTAAGCATGGAAGGGGCAGAAAAGAACCTGCAAACTGAAATACGGAAATTTAACTTTGATGAAGTTCATCAACAAGCAAAAACACTTTGGGCAGAGGCTTTGAATAAAGTCAAAGTTAGTGGTGGCACTGAAGATGAAAAGACGATTTTTTACACCGCACTTTACCATACTATGATCGATCCGCGCTGCTATACAGATGTAGATGGATGTTACGTAGGAGGTGATCAAAAAATTCATCAAACTCATAAGTTCGTTAAGCGTACGATTTTCAGTGGATGGGATGTATACCGAAGCCAGTTTCCCTTACAGAATATCATTAATCCCACAGTTGTCAATGATATGGTGAATTCATTGGTCGAACTGGCCGATGAAAGCGGACAACATTACCTGGAACGCTGGGAATTTTTAAATGCGTACAGCGGTTGTATGAACGGAAATCCGGCAGTATGTGTTATGGCTGATGCATATAACAAAGGCATCAGAAAGTTTGATATAGAAAAAGGATATACCTTTGCTAAAAATACATGCGAAAAGTTTGGCAATGGTCATGTGGGACATTCCTTTCAGATTTCAGAAACTCTGGAACATGCTTATTCCGAATGGTGTTTATCTCAGCTGGCAAACAGTCTGGGTAAGAAGGAAGATGCCGGAATATATCTTGGAAGATCAAAAAGCTATAAGAATATCTTTGACACCACGCAACATTGGTTTAGGCCAAAAGAAAAAAATGGAGCTTGGTCCCCATGGCCTAAAGATGGTATTTTGACCATGGGATACGGATGTACGGAAAGTAACCCCTATCAGCAAGGTTGGTTTGTACCCCAGGATGTAAAAGGATTGGCTGCATTACTTGGTGGCAGTGAAAGTATGGCAGCGAAACTGGAGTCTTTTTTTGAGAAAACGCCACAGTCCATGAAGTGGAATGATTATTACAATCATGCCAACGAACCTGTTCATCTTGCTCCATTTATGTTCAATAAGCTGGGCAAGCCTTACCTTACCCAGAAATGGGTAAGTGAAATATGCCGAAGGGCCTATCGAAACTCCGTAGAAGGGCTGGTTGGTAACGAAGATGTAGGCCAAATGTCAGCCTGGTATGTATTGTCTGCCAGCGGACTACATCCTTCTTGCCCCGGAGAAAGCCGTTTTGAGATCTTCAGTCCGGTCTTTGATAAGATTGAAATACAGACCGATAGTCATTTTGCAAAAGGAAAGATTTTTACGATTACAGCGCATCATAACTCAATTCAAAACAGATACATTCAATCTGCAAAATTGAACGGAAAAGATTATAATAAATGTTATATAGATTTCGCCCAGATTATAGATGGTGATCAATTAGAATTATTCATGGGGCCTGAACCTAATATGTCATGGGGTACATCCATTTAAATTGAAGTGTTAGGGCAAAAATAACGTTGATATTGGTCAAATTAGCATCGATAAAGAAGGCTGAAAAACTGGTAAATTTGAATCTGTTAGCAACTTACACACGCAAATTGTTACTTGTATTCATAAGATTTTTATAAATGGAAAAAGCTATTTTTACCATACGCCTGGTTATTGTATTACTGTTAGCCTTCAATTTCTCCGCGAAAGCACAATGGGATTTTAATACAAATTATTTTAAAATCCATATCAACAATAGGGGATTTATCACCAGTATGAAAAATACGACGGTAACACCCAGCAAAGAGTTTAGCCCTGCGGATAAGCCTTCGCCATTGATGTCTCTTTATGACAGTAAGAAAAAAGTTTATTATGAGCCCAATAAAGCATCTTATAACAAGAGCAATAAATCGATTACATTAAATTATCCCAATGGTTCCTTGGCCAGGATTTCACTGGTCACTCAGGAAAAATATTTTAAATTAACCTTACTGTCTCTAAGTCCACGTAACGGGGTTGATGATATTCAATGGGGAGCAATCCATACCACTATGACCAACCTGTTTGGCGAAATCATTGGAGTGGCCCGTGATACCAGCGAAGTGACCAATTATGCTATTGGAATGCTTGCCCTTAATGACAACACACTGGGCGGTACTTCAGAAACCATTGCCGATGCCGCACCCTTTCAGTATATCATCCATACACCTGATGCGAAGCGTTTTCCATTGCCAGGTCATCTGCATGAGGGGGAAGTATTTACCCTCGGAGGAAATGGAATTAGTGATGTTGCTTTTTACGCCCATAAGGAGCCCTATTACCGGATATTGTACGGAAATTCAGCTGTAGTGGATAGCAGGGGGCAGATTTCAATTAATTATCATTCAAGAGACAGGACGTTCAAAAGAGAGGTGTATTATTCCTTAATACCCAATATGGCCGCAAATACGCCAAACCATATTGAAGTACAGCCATTGCCCCGAGTAGATTATATAGGTTCTTCCATTGCTCTGTGGGGAAGCCCGGACAGTACAGCACTAATGGATGTTGTGCAGAATATTGTTTTATCGGAGAAACTGCCACATCCAACCATTCATGGCAGATGGGTGAAAGACCCGGCAGCCTTTAAACCAGATGTACTCACGAGTGGCGGATTATATGACAGCATTGTGCCTTATACAGCCAGACTAGGTTTTAAAGCCATCAGCCTATATGATCAGGGCTTTTTAAGACCAGACCGTGGCAATAAGGGTTATATTGACGGAAGAAATTTTGAGAAAAAACCTTTGAAATTCACTTCCGGTAACAAATCGCAGAAAGAACTTGCTGAAATGGCCGCGAAGTATGGAATCGTTATAGGTAGAACCCCAATTTCCAACTCTTTGGCTCCAGGTACTAAAGATGCGAGTCCGATTCCAAGTGACAGTTTGTGTTACCAGCAGAAGCGCTTACTGGCAAAAAATATCAGTGCTGCTGATACAATTATTACAGTAGATGACCCTACACATCTCGAAGAAATTGCCAGTTGGGAAGGACATACTAAAAGCTTAAATATGATAAAGATAGGGAAGGAACTGATCCATTATCAGGGTATTTCTGATACAAAACCCTACCGGCTTTTGAACGTAAAACGCGGATACTGGAATACCACTCCGGCCGGCCATAAAGCTTTGGATACAATTTACAAACTGCAGGTCACTATAGATTACGGGTATGACGGGTTGATTCCGAATATGGATTTGCAAGATAAAATAGCCGAATACTATGCAGATGTCTGTTATATCAATGGTTTAGGCTACTATGATTTTGACGGGCAGGAATTTTTGTTCAATAATGGACATGGCTACTATTCTGCAAAACGGTTTTTTCGCAAAATGTTTGAAAGGGCAGCAAAGTATCCTATTCCCGATATTCGTTTTACTGGCTCTACTTTATCAGAAGGCTCATGGCATTATCAAAGTATCTGGAATGTTGGAGGAGGGAAAAACCTGTACGATGTGGATACCAGGGAATGGGGCAGTAGTACCAGCCAGGGTAAAGACCTTCGCGATGTTACCTATTCTAATTTTTTTCCGGTTGGGATGGGCGGTAATTTTCCGATCAAAGCCAATTCAACGGTTGCACAATATGAACATATACAGGCAATTTCTGTAGGTGTTGGTACAACCTACAGTTTGACCTTAAACCAGAAAGATGTTGAAAGTTGCCCGCAGAAAGATGCCATCTTTAAAGTGATCAGAACCTGGGAGGATGCCCGTTCAGCAAATGCCTTTTCCCGCTCCATAAAAAAGCAGCTGGCCGACCCTAAGAAAGACTGGACTTTAGAAAGAGTAGATAACAATACCTGGACATTGTACCAAAGAATCAATGGCGTAAAAACGAATCCGATTGTTTTGAAAAGGGATAAAGCTTATTAATATATTTAGAAATGAAATTTAGAATTCAACACCTGTTCGTATTTATGGCCTTAATGTTTGCTGGTACAGCAGATGGATATGCCCAGTCTAACCCTATTTCAGATTGGCTGATTAAGCCGGTAACGGCTAAAGCCCAGGTCCGTGAAAGCGACGACAGAAAAGATATTGTCCTGGAAAATGGCCTTTTGAAAAGGGTCTTCAGGCTGACTCCAAACCTCGCTTGTGTTGATTATAGCAATTTGAGTACCGGAAGGCAGCTGTTGCGGTCCGTACGGGAAGAGGGCCGATTGGTTATTAATGGAAAGACCTACAACATAGGTGGTCTTTATGGCCAGAAGGAGAAGGCTTACCTCCTGCCGGAATGGCTTGATGGTTTTACCGCTGGTGCAAAGGATTTTAAATATGTTTCCTACGAAGTGAAACCCATTGCCCCCCGTATACAATGGGACCATACTAAATATTGGGAATTACATGCAAAACCTGCTTCAGGTAAAGTGGTTTCTTTCCTGTACAAAGCAGGTGCGGCAGAATTGGAAGGTCTGGAGGTTCGGGTGAATTATGAATTATATGACGGGATACCTTTGATGGTTAAATCTCTAAGTGTTTTGAATAAGAGTAACAAATCTTTTAAGATCGAAAGTGTGGTGAATGAAGTACTGGGCATGGTGGAAGAAGAGAGCTCGGTAGAAGGCAGCTTCGATCTGATGAGAAAGCCGTCAGGAATTTATTTTGAGACCAACTACGCTTTTAACAATTCTATGAACTATGCAAATAGTGACCAGACCACACACTGGAAACCAGATTCAACCTATACCTCACAAGTGCATTATCGTTTTCAAACACCTGTACTGCTGGAAATTTATCCGGATAAAGCACCTGGTATTGAGCTCAAAGCAGGAGAGGTGTTTAACTCTGTGCGCACCAATGAATTGTTGATGAACAATGAAGACAGGGAGGGTCGTGGCTTGGCGATCAGAAAAATGTACCGTACCATTGCTCCCTGGACTTCGGCCAATCCAATATTTATGCACCTTGTTGCCAGAAATGCAAACCAGGTGCATACGGCTATTGATCAGTGCGCGGCTACAGGTTACGAAGCCTTGATCCTCAGTTTTGGTAGTTATCTGAATATGGAAGATACCACCCAGTCAAATATAAAGGCATGGAAGGACCTGGCTGCTTATGCACATAGTAAAAATGTTAAGATCGGTGGCTATTCTTTATTTAGCTCGCGCAGCATCAATCCCGAGACAGATGTTGTTGATCCTGTTACAGGAAAACCAGGTGGTGCGTTTTTTGGTCATGCACCTTGTTTTGGAAGCAAATGGGGGCTTGCCTACAGAGACCACATCAAAAGCTTTTTCACCAAAACCGGATTTGACATATGGGAAAACGATGGCCCTTATCCTGGTGATGTATGTGCCTCTACAAGCCATCCTGGACATAAGGGACTGGAAGACTCCCAATGGAGACAAATGGAAATCCAAAAAGAACTATATACCTGGTTAAATGAAAGAGGGGTTTATATCAATGCGCCTGACTGGTATTTTCTGGACGGCACCAATAAGATTGCTTTGGGCTACCGGGAAGTGAATTTCTCACTTCCAAGAGCAACACAAAAAATCATTAACCGCCAGAACATTTATGATGCCACCTGGGAGAAGACACCATCCATGGGTTGGGGATTTGTACCACTTACTGAATATCAGGGAGGTGGAAGCGCTGCAACGCTGGAACCCCTGTCTGAACATTTGAGCGATTATGAGCAACTGATGATGCAGTATTATGGCGCAGGTGTACAGGCCTGTTACCGTGGGCCAAGACTATACGATACCGAAGAAACCAAACAAACGGTCATTAAAGTGATCGGCTGGTACAAGAAATACAGGGACATTTTAAACTCCGATATTATTCACTTGCGCAGGGCAGACGGACGTGATTGGGATGGGATCCTGCACGTTAATCCTTCTTTAAAAGAAAAAGGACTAATGATGTTATATAACCCAACCAATGAGCGAATGACAAAAACAATTAAAGTTCCTTTGAAATATACGGGTTTAACGGATATGATCAGGGTAAGTGAAAAAGGAGAGATGGCTAAAACCTATAAATTGAACCATGACGACACCATCGATCTAACCTTTACCCTCAACGCGGGCGGCTATTCCTGGTTTGTCATAGAGGGACAAAAAAGCAACAAAATTTCTACTCTGTAATGAAAAGAATTAAGACCTTATTCATTGCCTCTTTATTTATGTGTGCTGCGGCCAGCGCACAGGAGAAGAGTAGCAGTTATTCTGGTAGGTCAAAAGTGACTGATGTATGGGTGGTGTTCAAAACCCATTTTGACTTAGGCTTTACCGATTTGCCAGAAAATGTTTTTGCACGCTATAGGGGTGAAATGATGGATAAGGCATTAAGTGTGATCGAGAAAAATGTGACCTTGTCCAAGGATCAGCACTTTGCCTGGACCGTACCCGGATGGCCACTTTACGCCCAGATTTTAGGACCAAAACAAGATCCGGAACGAAAAAAAAGGATAGAAAAGGCGATTAAAGAAGGTTCAATAGTGGTTCATGGACTGGCATTGACCACTCATACAGAATCCCTAGATGAGGAAGATCTGGTTCGTGGATTGGGCTACTCCTCCAGAGTTGCCCGTGCGTATGGGCAGGCCTTGCCGATTAGTGCTAAAATGACGGATGTTCCCTGCCATTCCTGGATTCTGCCCACTTTATTAAATCATGCAGGTATCAGGTTTTTGCAATTAGGGTGTAACCCGGCAAGTCAGTATCCTCGTTTCCCTCCGCTTTTTTGGTGGGAAGGTGCTGATGGCTCCAAAATATTGTGTCAATATACTTCTGATTATGGTTCGGGAATAAAAGCACCCTCAAACTGGCCCTTAAAGAATTATCTGGCCATGATCATGAGTGGTGATAATCATGGACCACCTAATCAGGAAGAGGTCGAATCGATAGTAGCTCAAATCAATAAAGAAATGCCGGGTGTAAAGGTTCATCTTGGAACGCTCGATGATTTTGCAAAGGCAGCTCTTGCAGAAAAACCAAATTTGCCAACAGTAAAAGGGGATACACCAGATTCCTGGATTCACGGCTTATTGTCAAACCCGGTAGAAGCAAAGATCGGACGAAATATACGCCCTTTGGAACCGGCTCTTGATGGCCTGCATACACAAATGAGCATTTGGGGAATTCCCGTAAAAAGCATTTCGGCCAAACTGGATAAAGCTTATGAGCAGAGTCTTTTGTATGCGGAACATACCTGGGGTATGAATGCTGAATATGGCCCGCGTTACAGCTATGGTGAGGATTGGAAAAAGTGGATGGCGGAAGCAGCTGCAGAACCAGATCCTGAAAATGGGGATTATTCGAAACTTAAAAACAGCGATGCACATCATACCAATGTAGGTAGCAAGAAGAAGTGGTTGCATTCTTACGACGTTAAGAGAGGCTATATTCATCAAACAAATGACATCATCAATACGGAGTTGAAAAGCCATTTAGATTTGCTGGCCAGATCCGTCCATATTTCCGGAAAACGTTTAGTAGTCTATAACCCTTTGCCATGGAGGTGGTCTGGTATGGTGGAGAATCCATGGAATAAAGGGCATTATTTTTATGTTGAAGAGGTTGCTCCATCCGGATATGTGAGCTATACGGAGAAGGATTTGAAAGAATCCACCCCTACAAATGATCCGCAATCTGAATTTGAGACACCTTATTTTAGCATCGTTTTTGATCTGAAGAAAGGTGGGATAGCTTCCTTAGTTGAGAAAGAAACCAAGCGAGAATTGGTAGATCAATCTTCTAAATATGTTGTCGGACAGTTTTTACATGAACGTTTCAGTACAAAGGAAGTTGATCAGTGGTTTAATACGTATAGCAGGGTAAAAGATGGCTGGGGTTTAAATGACCTCGGGAAACCGGGAATGCTTGGCCCAGATAAAGCGCCATATATGGCTTTTACACCTGATGATTGGAAGATCTCTGTAGCTCATTCTGCTGTTGCAGATATAGCTACTTTGACTTCAGAAAACACTCAGGGCTTTGCAAAGAAATATACGGTAACATTTACATTCCCCAGAAACGCTGCTTATGTAGATGTAGAGTGGTTTGTAGATGACAAAACACCAGATAAACAACCCGAAGGCGGATGGTTATGCTTTCCTTTTGAAGTGAAAGACCCTAAATTTACGGTGGGCCGTCTGGGAGGGCCAATAGATCCTGCAACCGATATTATTTCTGGTAGCAACAGATATCTGATGGCAGTCAATACAGGCGTATCCATTACGCAGAAAGACAAATCAGGAATGGGGTTAAGCCCAATGGACTCCCCATTAATTGGTTTAGGCGAACCAGGGCTATGGAAGTTTGCATTAGAGCATATCCCAACAACGCCTTCGGTATTTGTTAATCTGTATAACAACATGTGGAATACCAATTTCCCATTGTGGCAGGCAGGTTCATGGAGCGAAAGGGTTCGTATCTGGCCTATTGATAAAAATACGGAAACAGTAGCCAATCTATCTGAAAAATCCTGGGAGGCCAGGCTATCCTTGTTAACCGGAACTTCAGATGGAGAAGCCGGGAAATTACCTGCAAAAAATGAAGGTATTTCTATTTCAAGCAAAGGGGTACTGGTCACTGCCTTCGGAGAAAATCCGGACGGTAAAGGCACTGTTTTACGTTTATGGGAACAGAATGGCGTTTCGGGCAGTATTACAGTTACCCTTCCTAAAGGTTCAACTTATATTAAAGCTGTTCCGGTTAACCTTCGGGGTGAAGTAATGGGAAAACCAATGTCTGTGTCCAAAAACAGGCTGACGTTTTTTATGCATGCTTATGCACCTGTTAGTTTTATCCTGATAAAAACAATAAAATAAACAGATGAATAAAATAATTTTTTACTTTTTTTTGCTCCTTGGTATGTCCCTTTCCGGGCGGGGAATTGCTCAGCCGATA
>NZ_DATMRL010000257.1:0-18331 GCF_035566355.1 Pedobacter sp. | reverse complement strand
TACAGAAAAGCCCAATCTGGAACTCGCCAAATCATTTATTCAAAGCGGTGACTTTTTATGGAATGCAGGTATATTCATATGGTCTGCAAAGGCCATCAACAATGCCTTTCATAAGCATCTTCCCGAAATGCACGAGATTTTCCAGTCAGGTCTTCCACTATACAATACTCTAAAAGAATCGGCCTTTATCAGTGATGCCTACCAGCAGTGCACCAATATCTCTATTGACTTTGGCATCATGGAAAAAGCCAATAACGTCTATGTATTACCTGCCGATTTTGGATGGTCTGATTTAGGCACCTGGGCTTCTATTTATGACATGGCAGAAAAAGATTATGTTGGAAATGCAGTAATTCCTGCAGAGAAAGTCATGATGTTTGATTCCTCTAACTGCATGGTGAATGTACCCAAAGACAAGCTTGTGATCTTACAAGGTCTACACGACTACATTGTAGTAGAATCTAACAATATCTTACTGGTTTGCCCAAGAAGTGAAGAACAAAGTGTAAAACAAATTGTTGCCGATATTAAATCCAAGCATGGTGCAAAATTTATTTAAGCACCAATCCTTTTAAAAACATTCAAAATTATTTTTGATTTGCCTTCAGGTTACAATACGGCCTGGAGGTATTTTTTTTAGCTATACCCTGTTTATGAATAATTATCTGTACGGAATCGATTTTGGAACAACCAACTCCTCTCTTTGCATCTTTGACGAAGAAAAAAATGAAATCATCCACACCATCACTGTTCCTTCCTTACTCTATTTCCAAAGCGAACAAACCATGTCTGAACCACTACACTATTGTGTTGGCGAACAAGCAATTTCTTCGTATCTGAAAGACGGCATGAAAGGACGTTTTATGAAATCCGTCAAAAGGATTTTACCTAGAAGCAGCTTTATCGAAACCCGCATTTTCAACAAAAGGTACAATGCATCAGATCTTGTTACACTGATTCTGAAAGAACTCAAAACAAAAGCGGATCAGGTGATTGGCCGGGAATGTTCCAAAGCCATCATTGGCAGACCCGTATTTTTTGATGATGACAGCTCTGAGAAAGACAATCTCGCTCAAAAAAGATTACATAAAGCAGCAGAACAGGCCGGTTTTACCAATTTTGCCTTTCAATTTGAACCCATAGGTGCGGCCTTTGCCTATGAAAGGACATTAGAACATAAAGAAAAAGTATTGGTAGCAGATTTGGGTGGGGGTACAACAGATTTCACCTATATGATCCTAGATCCCTCCAAAACTGATCATAAAGACAGAAAAGATGACATCCTTGCTACAGGCGGGATCTATATTGGCGGAGACAGTTTTGATTCTGCTTTTATGTGGGAAAAAGGAACACCTTATTTCGGCAAAGACACCATGTATGAAGCCGCTCCAGGCAAAATGCTGAAAGTCCCTGTTTCACTCTTTACACATATTTGCTCCTGGGAACAAATGAACTTCTTTAACGGACTAAAAGTCAAAAATGACCTCCAGAACTACTATCATTACTCTAAACAAGACGCCAAATTCAAAAACCTGCTTACCCTCACAGAAAACAATCTGGGTTATTCCGTTTTTCAGTCCATTGAAAAAACAAAAGTGGAACTCTCAGAAAAAACAGATTCCATATTCAGCTATTCCAATATGGAAATTGAGATCTGCGAAAATATTTCACTGGAGCGATACAATCAGGTCATACAAAAAGACCTGGGTAAAATCAGCACATATCTGGATCAGTTTCTCCTTAGCAACAACATCGGACTCAACGATATTGACAGTCTGTTCATCACCGGAGGCACATCACTTCTTATCGCTGTAAAAGAACTTTTCAGCGATAAATTCAAGAACATACCACTCCGGTCAGAAGACAGTTTTATTAGTGTAGCAAAGGGTTTAGCTTATAGTGGATATCTTCTTGGTAACAAATAAGTTATCAAGAAATACCCCGTTGTCTGATCGCTTCGTAAAGAATAACACCAGCTGATACGGAGACATTCAGGGAACTGATCTCTCCGATCATCGGAATCTTAGCCAAATGGTTGGCCATCCGCATAATGTCATTCGAAATTCCTTCATCTTCAGCACCCATCACAATAGCTGTTGGAAGCGTATAATCAGGTACATAAATCAGGTCATTGGTTTTCTCTGTACAAGCTACAATCTGCAAACCACATTCCTGCAAAAACAAAGCTGTTTTATGCAAATTAGGATGTCTGCATACCGGTATACTGAATAAGGCACCGGCAGAGGTCTTTATCGCATCAGCATTAATCTGCGCAGAGTTTTTAGTAGGTACCACTAAGGCATGCACACCCGCACAAGCAGCTGTTCTGGCAATTGCCCCCATATTTCTAACATCGGTAATTCCATCCAGGATCAGCACCAATGGTGTCTCTCCTTTTTCATAAATGGCTGGTATAATGTCTTCTATCTTTTGAAAAGTAATGGAGGAAATTACAGCGATAACACCCTGATGGTTCTTCTGTGTCATCCGGTGCAATTTCTCTGCAGGCACATTGTGTACAGGAACTTCTATACCTTTCAATAATGATTTTAGCTCCAGCATCAAGTCTCCGGCCAGACCACGCTGAATATAGATACTCTCTATATCTTTTCCAGCTTTAATTGCCTCTATTACAGCACGTATACCGAATACAAACTCATTATTTTCTTTAGGTCTCCCAGACCTCCTAAAATTTTCCATACCCTTTTATTAAGCTGCAAAAATAACTGAAATAATGAGATTAAGGGCAAGCTAATTAATTAAGGAGTTAACCTCCTCTTATCCACACATTTCTGTTGGAAACTATTTCAAATTTAGGGAGAACCTATAGAATCCTTGAATTTGCATTGTTTAAATGTGTATAAAGAAATGAAAAAATGAGCTGAATTTTTGTCTATTTTTGTACCTATGAGTAACGATAACGGAAATCAAGGACAGGACAAATCAAACTTCACAGCCAGAAAAAACAGATTAAGCAATTCCATGAATACCCTGGGCAAGATCCCACCCCAGGCTTTAGATCTCGAAGAGGCTGTTCTAGGGGCTTTAATGCTGGAAAAAGATGCCCTGTCTACAGTTATTGATATCTTAAAACCGGAAGTTTTTTATGCGGAAGCGCATAAAAAGATCTTCGAGGCCATCGCCATCCTTTTTCAAAAATCAAAACCGGTAGATATTTTAACCGTAACATCAGAACTGAGAAATCTGGGCCAATTGGAAATGGTTGGTGGCGCCTATTACATCACGAACCTGACCAATAGGGTTGCCTCTTCAGCCAATATCGAATACCACGCCCGCATCATCTCTCAAAAATATATTCAGAGAGAACTGATCCGCATCTCCTCAGAAATCATCCAGAATGCTTACGAAGATACCACAGATATTTTCGACCTGCTGGATCATGCAGAAAAAAACTTATTTGACATCGCCCAAAACAACCTGAGAAGAGATACTCAAAAAATGGACGAGATTGTTAAACAATCTCTGGCCACTTTAGAGGAACTCAGAAATAAAAGTGACGGTTTAACGGGTGTTCCATCTGGATTTACCGACCTTGACCGGATTACCGGCGGATGGCAGCCATCAGATCTTGTGATCATTGCGGCACGTCCGGCGATGGGTAAAACCGCCTTTGTTTTGACCTGTGCACGAAACGCAGCTGTCGATTTTAAACGTGCCGTAGTTGTATTCTCCCTGGAGATGTCCTCGGTACAGTTGGTGAATCGTTTAATTTCCGGGGAAACAGAGATTGAGCAGGAAAAGATCAGAAAAGGAAATCTGGCAGAATGGGAATGGCAGCAATTACACAGCAAAATCGGTACTTTAACAGAAGCCCCCCTGCTTATTGACGATACCCCCGCCCTGAACATATTTGAATTCCGCGCAAAATGCCGGAGGTTAAAAGCACAATACGATCTGCAGCTGATCATCATCGATTATTTGCAGTTGATGCACGGAAAGGGTGAAGGCCAGAGCGGTGGCGGAAACAGGGAGCAAGAGATCGGTAGTATCTCGAGAGCCTTGAAATCTGTGGCTAAGGAGCTCAATGTTCCGGTACTTGCTCTCTCTCAGTTGAGCCGTGCAGTAGAAAGCAGACCCGGAGCAAACGGAAAACGACCAATGCTCTCCGATTTAAGGGAGTCGGGATCTATTGAGCAAGATGCAGATATGGTATTGTTCTTATACAGACCAGAATATTATGGCATTACTGAAGATGAACAAGGGCGTTCACAAGCAGGTGTTGGTGAGGTAATTATTGCAAAACACCGTAATGGTGAAACTGGTATTGTTCCATTAAGATTTATTGGTAAGTACGTTAAATTTGCTGATTTGGAAGACAACTTCATGCCACAAAATTCCTTCTCAATGGACAGTCCGGGAGCAGGTATGGCACCATCAGCAGATTTTGACAGACCTGCAGGAAACGTCATCATCAAACCTTCCAGAATGGACGATATGAGCGATGACGACGCACCGTTCTAGCCTAAACAAAATAGCCGAGCAGTATTCCGGCAATCACAATTAAAGGTGGACTGATCCTCGTAAAATTCAAAACAAGGAAGGTAACCGTCATGATGCCAATAGAAAGAAAATCGATCCCTATAGGCTTTAAAAGCAATATAAATGCAGCAATAATAAAACCTACGCTGACTGCATTTATACCGGTTAAAGAGTGCTTAATGCGGGTGATCTTTTTTAGATCATCCCAAAAGGGAACGATAAATAAAACCAGAATCAATCCTGGAAGATTAATACCCAGTACTGCAACAATCCCACCGGTAATCTGACCCCAGATACCATAGCCAAAGTTCTTCATACTTAAAGCACCAACATAACTCGTAAAAGAGAAGGTTGGTCCAGGTAGAGCTTGCTGTATTGCAAATCCAGACAAAAACCCAGAAGCGTGCAAATAATGTTTCATTTGCACAAACTCAGTAAACATTAAGGGAACAAGCACCTGGCCGCCGCCAAATATGAAAATCCCATTCCTGTAAAAGTTCTCGAAAAGCCTTATCGGCAAACTGAATGGTGAAGTTGTATTGATAATGGCTCCAAGAATTGCCATAAAGAGCAAGACCCCAATAAAATAACTCAATTTCTTTGGATTGATATTAGAAAACAACTTCACACGGAGCTCCGTTTCTTCCTTTGGTGTACCAATTGCAGAGGAAACCATTCCTCCAATAAGAATAGCCAAAGGAAATACATAGGCATTTCTTAAAACCAAAGTGGCTACTACAGAAGAAATGGCCAGCATAACAGACAATTGAGAAACCAGTACCTTCCTAGATAAATTATAAGCTCCAAAAGCCACAATTCCAAGCGCAATAGGTTGGATATATTTTAAAATTTCTATAAACCTTTCTTTTTGATCCAGCTTGCCAAAACTAATGGCCGCGAAGGTCATTACAGCAGCGGAAGGAAAAATCCAGATTAAAAAAGTAGTAATAGATAATCTAAGCCCCCCTACCTTATAAGCAATGCCCACCAGTGTTTGCGTAGATGCCGGGCCCGGAAGTACCTGCGCAAGGGCATTGAGTTCCAGTAAATCCTCTTCAGAAATAAACCTGTGGTTCTTCACAAAATACTTCAGCAAAAGAGAAATATGTGCCTGGGCTCCTCCAAAGGCAGTGAATGTAAATAGAATCACATTCCTGATAAATAACAGTTGCCGCTTTGCCAATGTATTACAGTTTAGTCATCTTCATAGTCCATTCCCATCGCAGAATTCAGGGCGCCCTGCAGTTCTGAATAAGCGTGATTGTCTCTTTTGTTCCTTGCCGCAATCATCCCCTGCTGATAAGCCTCAATCGCTTTATCCGTCTGCTGCTCTTTTTCATAAAGTTTACCCAGATGATAATAAGTACCTACGTAATCGGCATGCTTATTGACCAGTATATGATAATAATGAAATGCTTTTTCTGTGTCATTTAAGTTGTTATACTCAGTGGCCAGGGCATAAATAACGAAGGGATCATTTGGATCACTTTCAAAAAATTCCAATAACTTGATTAAACGGGTACTTTGCATTTTAAATCCCTGCTTTTTTAATTAGATTTGCAAAAAGACAATTTTATAAGATACCACCAGGCAAAGCTGTTTAATCGTAAAATTGGATAAAACTGAAAAGCCTGAGGTTGACTCATGAAAGTTAAAAAATTAAATTTGTATGAAAATATTAGTTTGTATCAGTAACGTGCCAGACACAACGACAAAAATAACTTTTACTAACGATAATACACAATTCAATACATCGGGAGTTCAATTTATTGTAAATCCTTATGATGAAATTGCTTTATCGAGAGCGATTGAACTTTGCGAAGGTGGAAAAGGTACAGTTACCGCAATTAATGTAGGTGACAGCAGTACAGATCCAACCATCAGAAAAGCACTGGCCATCGGTGCCGACGATGCGGTCAGGATTAATGCTCTACCGCGTGATGCCTATTTCACAGCTTACCAAATCGCTGAATATGCTAAAACCGGAGATTTTAACATGATCCTCTGCGGACGGGAGTCTATCGACTACAACGGCGCACAGGTAGCTGCAATGGTTGGTGAATTTTTGGATATCCCTTCAATATCTATCATTAAAAAATTGGATTACGATGGAACCACTGCAACATTGGAGCGTGAAATCGAAGGCGGCAAAGAAGTAGTTTCAGTTACAGGCAAATTTATTGCAAGCTGTGCAGAAGGTGTCGCAGAACCTAAAATCCCTAATATGAGAGGGATCATGTCTGCAAGAACCAAGCCTCTTCAGGTCGTAGAAGCAGTTGAAATTGCAGAAGTCGCCAAGGTGGTTAAATTTGAGACCCCTGCCCCGAGAGGAACTGTTAAACAAGTTCCTGCAGAAGAGGCTGCAAAATTAATTGACTTATTACACACGGAAGCAAAGGTGATCTAAGGATTCCTTTTTTACAAAAATTTAATTAAAAGATATTTATGTCAGTTTTAGTATATGTAGAACAAGCCGATGGCAAATTTAAGAAATCAGGTTTCGAAGCTGTTTCTTATGCAAAAGCTATTGCAGATGGACAAGGAACTCATTTAACCGCAATATCTATCGGTAATGTTGGTGAAAATGAACTGAAAGAATTGGGAAAATACGGTGCATCCAAAGTCTTGAACGTATCTTCTGATCAGTTGAAGAACTTCGTAAACCAGGCTTACGCTTCTGTGATCGTAGAAGCTGCGGCTAAAGAAAATGCAGATATCGTTGTGTTGTCCAACTCCTTCTCCGGAAAAGGTCTCGCACCAAGGATAGCTGTAAAGCTTAAAGCAGGATTGGTAGATGGAGCAGTAGAACTGCCTAAAACAGCAGATGGTAAATTTACAGTAAAGAAAAACGCTTTCTCCGGAAAAGCTTTTGCCGTTACAGAATTAACCTCCGCAAACAAAGTGATTGCCCTGAATCCTAATGCGTTTGGAACTAAGGAATTAACTGTTGATTCTACAATTGAAAATTTCGCACCGGAAGTGAAATCTACAGACCTTACAGCCATTGTAAAAGAAATTGTCCGGGCAACTGATAAAATTTCTCTGCCAGATGCAGAACTCGTGGTATCTGCAGGAAGAGGTCTGAAAGGTCCTGAAAACTGGGGAATGATTGAAGAACTTGCCAACTTGCTGGGGGCTGCTACCGCTTGCTCCAAGCCCGTATCTGATGCAGGCTGGAGACCACACTCCGAACACGTTGGACAAACAGGAATTGCGATCAGCCCTAACTTATATATTGCGATCGGTATTTCTGGCGCTATCCAGCATTTGGCTGGTGTAAGTTCCTCCAAAGTAATCGTCGTGATCAACAAAGATCCCGAAGCTCCCTTCTTTAAAGTTGCAGATTACGGAATCGTTGGTGATGCCTTTGAAGTGGTACCTAAATTAATTGAAGCTTTAAAAGCACATAAAGGATAAAAATATAAGGCAGGCTCCGGCCTGCTTTATATTCTTTAATATGAAAAAAGTAAAACTAGATATCGTTGGCCTATCGTATAGCCAGACCCAGTCCGGTGCATATGCATTGGTTTTGGGAGAAGTAAATGGAAGAAGACGTCTTCCTATTATTATTGGTGCTTTTGAAGCACAGGCTATTGCTATTGAAATAGAGAAAATGACACCAAGCAGACCGCTTACTCATGATCTCTTCAAATCATTTGCCCAGACTTATGGAATTCAAATTACAGAAATCCTGATCTATAACCTGGTAGACGGTGTATTCTTTGCCAAACTCATTTGTACAGACGGAGAAAACGTACAGGAAATTGACGCCAGAACTTCTGATGCTATTGCCCTTGCCGTACGTTTTAATGCCGCTATTTACACTTATGAATTCATCATTTCATCAGCAGGTATTGTCATTGAAGGTAATGACCTTCTTTTTCTTGAAAACATGGATATGACTAAAGAAAAAGGTTCAGAAGACATCAGTACCTCTATTCCCGGAACAAACTACAAGTCCCTAACAGTTGAAGAACTGACACAAAAACTTCAGGAAGCTATCGCAGAAGAAGCTTATGAAAAAGCAGCTAAAATCCGGGACGAACTCAACAAAAGAAATTCTGCCTGACCTCTCGAGAAAAATACAAAAGACTGGTATAAGTATTTAAGAACAATTTAGATTTTGTTTCAAAATAGTTTTATATTCAGCCATTACTAACAATACATCAAACTAAACTATTATTATGAATGTTAAGTTTCGCTTAACTGTGATGAGTTTTCTGCAATTCTTCGTGTGGGGTGCGTGGTTACTTACAATTGCAAACTATTGGTTCGGGACAAAACAGTGGGACGGCACACAATTCGGAGCTATTTTCGCGACAATGGGTTTTGCATCTCTGGTGATGCCAACATTAACCGGAATTATTGCAGACAAATGGGTAAATGCAGAAGTTTTGTACAGTATTCTTCACCTTCTATACGCCGGAGTACTATTTTATCTGCCCCAGGTACAAAGCCCGGATACCTTCTTTTGGGTTATGCTGGTGGCCATGTGCTGTTATATGCCAACCATCTCTTTAAGCAACTCTATATCTTACACCACCTTAAAGTCTGGAAATCTGAACGTTGTCAAAGATTTTCCTCCCATTCGTGTATGGGGCACAGTAGGTTTTATCATCGCCATGTGGACCACCAACCTAACTGGAAATAAAGCAACAGCTTATCAGTTTTACATTGCAGGAGTTGCTGCAGTTGGTTTGGCTATATATGCTTTAACCCTTCCTGCATGTAAACCGCAGAAGCTGATCTCGGAGAAAAACTCCTTTGCGCAAACTTTTGGATTAGAAGCCTTCAAATTGTTTACCAATTATAAGATGGCCCTTTTCTTTATTTTTTCCATGTTTTTGGGTGCAGCCCTCCAGCTCACCAATGCTTATGGAGATGTGTACATAGATGAATTTAAACATTTCCCCAAGTATGCAGATTCGCTGGTGATGAGATATTCTACCATTATTATGTCGATTTCACAAATTTCCGAAACCCTGTTTATCCTTGCTATCCCTTTCTTCCTCAATCGCTTTGGAATTAAAAAAGTAATGATCATAGCAATGTTGGCCTGGGTATTCCGATTTGGGTTATTCGCCTACGGAAACCCAACAGGTAACCTCTGGATGATCGTACTTTCCTGTATTGTATACGGCATGGCTTTTGACTTCTTCAATATTTCAGGTTCTCTCTTTGTAGAAACCTCTACAACCGCAAAAACACGTTCTTCTGCCCAGGGTCTGTTTATGATGATGACCAATGGTGTAGGTGCAGTATTTGGCAGTCTGATCTCCGGATGGATGATTGATAAATATTTCACGAAGTCCTTTACCGACATCAACTCAACATCCGCATTTCTGGATACAGATGTAAATAATTTGCAGTTAGGAAAATTCATTAAAGAACAAGGTGTCAGCATTCTGGAAAACGGAACATTTAACAAGGCTATCCATATGAAAGACTGGCATTCCATCTGGTTGTCTTTCACCATTTATGCCTTGGTGATCACCATTTTATTTGCCCTTTTATTCAAGCACAAGCATGACAGGATTTTAATTCAGGATGTTAATCATTAAAACCGAAAATACTATACTTTTAACACTCTATGTCAGGTAAGTACAGAAAAGAACACAATTGCCTCAATTGCGGGCAACATGTAGAAAAACATTATTGCAGCAACTGCGGGCAAGCCAATTTAGAAATCAAGGAGAACTTCTGGCAGTTCATCAGCCATAGTATTGCCCATTACTTCCATTTCGACAATAAGTTCTTTCAAACCCTTAAACCCCTGCTCATAGAGCCAGGACAGGTTACGCTCGATTATCTTGCTGGTAAAAGGGCCAGGTATATTAACCCGGTGAGCATGTATATTTTCGTTTCTATTGTTTATTTTATTGTAGTACCAAAAAAACTGGAACACGATCAGGAAAAACAACAGCAACATGAAACCGTAAAAAATGTTAAAGCAGTCACATCAGACGTCACAAAAGATTTAAAGGAAGAGGGTTTTGATGAAGATTCATTTGTAGGCAAAACGGCAAGCTATCTTCAGAAAAAGGTAAATGCCCAGGAATTCAAATCGCTCAGCTTCCAGCAACAGGAAGAACAGATCAAACAGCTCAAGGCAACCATAGATACTTCCAAAACCGATAGAGAAGAGTATGAAGACCTTCTAAACAAATACCAGCGTTACCATATCATAAAGCAAGACAGTACTTATGAAGCTTATCTGTCCAGACAGCAAAAATTACCGGAAAATAACCGCGACTCCTGGTTTGACCGCATCTTGAAAAAACGGGAGATTGCCATCAATCAAAAATCTGCGTCGGGCAACTGGTCTGTTAAAGAAGAATTGGAACATTACCGTCCTAAACAGTATTTCCTGCTGATGCCTTTGCTCGCACTATTCATTATGTGGAATTTCAGGAAAAATCACATTTATTATCTGGACCACCTGATTTTTACGATTCATGGAACTACCGCATTTTTTATTGTCCAGATCTTTACCGTTCCCCTAAGAAGACTAATAGGTTCCGGAGCATTGAGCAGCATGATACAATTTGTAGTTGTCATTGGTATAGCCTGGTATTTATTCAAAGCCCTTACCGTATTTTATCAACGCCCTAAAAAGGTAATTATTAAAAAGATGATCACCTTGTTTATCCTTTATTTTATTGCGTTTGGGATTTCCGAATGGATCATAGAACGATCCATCTATTACTTCATCGGTTAACCTTCTAATACATATATAAAAAAACGTCCGGGCTAATAGCCCGGACGTTTTTTTATAGCCTATAATTGACTAGCCTCTTTTTTCGATGCTTACAAAATCCCTGTTGGTATGGCCAACATAGATTTGACGCGGACGACCAATTGGTTCTTTATTTTCATGCATTTCTTTCCACTGTGCAATCCATCCAGGTAAGCGTCCTAAAGCGAACAATACTGTAAACATATCTGTAGGGAAACCTAAAGCCCTGTAAATAATTCCAGAATAAAAATCTACGTTAGGATATAATTTACGCTCTACAAAATACGGATCGCTCAATGCAGCTTCTTCCAGTTTTTTAGCAATTTCCAGAACTGGATCATTGATACCTAATTTTTCCAGGATCTCGTCACATGCCTTTTTAATGATCTTTGCCCTTGGATCAAAGTTCTTATACACACGGTGGCCAAAGCCCATCATACGGAAAGGATCATTTTTATCTTTAGCTTTATTGATCCATTTTTCAGTATCGCCTCCATCCTCTTTAATTTTCTCCAGCATTTCAATTACAGCCTGGTTGGCACCTCCATGAAGTGGTCCCCATAAAGCAGCAATACCTGCAGAAACAGATGCATACAGATTACAATCTGAAGAACCTACCATTCTCACCGTAGAGGCAGAGCAGTTTTGTTCATGATCCGCGTGAAGAATTAATAAAGTATTCATTGCTTTAACTACTACTGGATCAATCTCGATCTCTTCAGTACGCTGACCAAAAATCATATTAATGAAATTGGTTACATAGTCGAATTTATTTTTAGGATAAATCAGCGGATGACCTAATGACTTTTTATAAATGAACGAAACGATAGTAGGGAATTTAGCCAGAAGTTTAATCATGGTCAGATCCATGGTTTCTGGTGAAGAATTGGCATTAAGAGATTCAGGATAGAATGTAGACAGTGAGCATACCAAAGAAGCCAATTGAGCCATCGGATGCGATTTCGAAGGATAACCATCCAGAAACTTCTTCATATCTTCGTGAATCAGCGTATGGCGGCTGATCTGAGATTGAAAGTCAGCAAGCTGCTCATGAGTTGGAAGATCACCATAAATCAGTAAATAAGCAACTTCAAGGAAAGTAGATTTTTCGGCAAGTTCTTCAATAGCATAACCTCTATATTTTAAAATACCTTTTTCGCCATCCAAAAAAGTAATCGCACTTTTTGTAGAGCCTGTATTTTTGTACCCAAAATCAAGGGTAATATAACCTGTTTGATCCCTTAACTTTGAAATATCTATTGACTTTTCACCTTCAGTTCCTGTAATAACAGGAAATTCGTACACTTTACCATCAATCTTAATTTCTGCAATCTCTGACATATCTTATAATTTATAATAACAAAAGTAATTAATCTATCTCTATTCGTGGTTTAACAACTATAACAAACCTGTTAAATAATTATTAAATGACTGATCATTAATCAGGAAACTAAATTATTTCCCCTTTATTTCTTCAATAACTGCTCCGCAATCCATCATCTCCGATCCGTAATAAGGATTCTGGATCTTCTTGTCCGAAGATAACCAATCTCCCCCGTCCCCATGGTTAGCCATTGGACAATGTTGTACGTAAATAGTACCAGACAGCAAATCAGCATGCTTAAACATAGCAATTACATCAGAGCTCAAAAAAGTAAACTCTTTCCTCTGTTCTTCAATGTTTTTAGCATCCTTAATTTTATCTGCAATTAATGCGGTATTCTCACAACCCTGAAACACAGCCAGCTTAGCGGAAAGTACTTTTGCAGCAGCTTTAGCCTCTTCATATTTAGTGTCTACCAATGCATTTTTAAGCACAATATAATCTGTATATATTGCCTGGACCGCAGGCTCCTTTAAACTGACCGCACTACTACTTTTTGCAGGCACCTCAGTACTGTCTGCTACAGCTGCAGCATGATGCTCTGTATTCTGGCAGGAAAACAAAGCAAATAAAAGTACTGCTCCTATATATTTATTCATATGTTTTGTTTTTTGCTCAAAATAGCATTTTAAATTTGAATATTTAAAAAAGAACATCATTTTTTAGAGGGTTAAAGGCATTTATGAGCTAATTATTACAAAATAAAAAGCAGGACCAGATCTCCCCAAAAGCAGAAAGCCCTGCAGTACTCCTGCAAGGCTTCCCCTATCTAATTGATTCTTAAATCTTAAAGCTTAAAGCCATAAGCAATACGTAAAGCAACCTGGTTCATATTCTCAGGTCCGATTTTTGTTCCTTTTGCAATTCCTTCATATTTCAGACCAAGGTCTAAACCATTACTCCAGGAATATCCAATCGCCGGAGAATACAAAAAGCCGGTTTTTGCGTTGTTGCTAACCCCAAAAGCAGCACCAAGCTCTCCCATTCCATAAAATCCTGAACCAGTTTCATCAAAAAATACTTTTACACCAGCTTTTACAGGAATATAACCTGCACTAGGCATATCTACTCCAGGAGCAAAATAATCTTTCTTTCCAAAGAAATTAGTATATCCTGCAGTTACAGGAATAGAAACTTGTTTTGAGACGTCAAATTGAAAACGAAGATCTCCACCAAGTGCAAAATTATATCCGTTAGTAGTTGGTATACCTGCATTTAAGCCTATTCCTAATTTTGGCGACTGGGCATTTACATTCGTGGTAAAGAATAAAGCCACGGCAGCTACTGCAGAAGCTATGATTTTTGTAGTTGTTTTCATTTTTGTATTTGTTTATTTGTAAACCTAACAGCACTACCTAAACAAATTGCATGCCACGCTGTATATTTAAGCTCTAGGCGCTTATATACAGTGATTTGAGTAAATGGTTACTTTTAGTATTGAACAGAATAATGTTCCTTATATAGCTCAATGACCTTTGCTTCTATAGCATCAGACTGCTCTGTATCCATCCAGTGAATCTTTACTCCATCCTTTTCCATCTTTCTAAAAAAGGTCATCTGACGCTTCGCATATTGACAAATAGCCGTAAAAAGTCGTTCTTTTAGTTCCTGAAAATTAAGTTCACCCGAAAGGTAGGCCACCATAAACTTATATTCCAGGCCATAAAAGATTAACATATCCTTGCTTATCCCAGCCTTCAGCAGAGCTTCTGCCTCTTCAATCATTCCACCTTCCAGCCTGCTTTCCAGTCTGTTCCAGATTCTCGCCCTTCTCACTTCCACATCAGCTGTTAAACCAATAACCAGCGGATTAAATTCAGGCCTTGTCTTAACTGCTACTGGATGAATGTTAAGGTATTCGGCTATTTCAATAGCCCTGATCAGCCGTTTGACAGTAGACTGGTCCGCGTGTTTCATATAGGCAATGGGATATGTGGCTAAAATCTTCCTTAATTTTTCTATATCAAAGTGCTGGATTCTTTCTCTGAATTCCTGCTGAACAGGAATAGACGTATATTCATGCTGCTGTAGAATACTGTGAATATACATACCGGTTCCACCACAAAGTACCGGCAACTTTTTACTGGAAGTCAAAAACTCAAAAACCCGGTAGAAATCCTCTTTAAAAGCATCCACCTGGTAACGCTCTCCAGCTTGCTTATGATCAATCAGGTGATAAGGCACCGGTCTGCCCTCTACAACATATTCTCCCAGATCTTTTCCAGTCCCAATATCCATCCCTCTGAAAACCTGTCGGCTATCTGCACTAATAATCTCTCCGTTTAGCGCATCAGCAAGGCTTACTGCAAGCCTTGTCTTACCCGAAGCCGTTGGCCCCAGCACAATTAATAATGGATATCCCTGCATTATTGGTATAAAACATATTTTAAATTCCCGGTATTAAAGACCTGAATATAAGAATTGATTTTCTTCTGGTCAGATTCCCCTGGAATTCTATGTAAAAAATATCTGATATAGCTATCTGGATCAACGTACAATGGACATGGTGGTGTTTCTCCCACCAGTTCGAATCCTGCAGTTTGATAAGCATTACCTACAGACCAGTCCCTGTCTGCATAACTCATCAAATCATTCGGGCTAAACAGACGGAGATAATGTTTAATCAGTTTAGTCATCCCGCCAATTACAGTTACTCCATCCTTAGATGCAAAACGAACAAGTTCAGCAGAAGTGTAACCTTCCCCCTTGTCTTTCATTTTCCTTTTGTGACTAAAAACAGCAACCGCAACCATCTCTTCTTTATATAACAAGGCATACCTGTATCTTCCACCGGCACTGCCCTGAATATGATATTGCTCTAAAAAGTACTCCGCATCTTCTTTCGAAATTTTCTCTACAAATGTAGACCGACCGTGCAATCTTTTATTAAGCCCTAAAATAGACTTCAGCCTACTTAAAACCTGCTCTTTTCTACTTTGCCAAATGTCTTCCCACAAATGAATCACCTGTTTCCCCTGCTTAAAACAGCTAAGCTGATAATTCAGCAATTGTTCCGGATCATTATGCTGGCCCAATGAAATCAAATGCAGGATCACCTTACCTTCGTTCAACAAAAGTAATTTAAAGGAATGATGAACTGCTCTTTCAACTTGGATTCCCTGTTGCTCAAATATATGTTGTATTTCGGTTAACCAACTGGTTTTCAGACCCACTCCTTTTCTTTAAATAATTTGTAGCCCACCGCTAAAGCATCTTCAATTTGATTCATTAATTCCTCATCCAATTCCTTAATCTTTAAAACAGATGCGCCCTTCAAAACCTCATGTCCAAAATTAGTTTTCAAGACAGCCTCATGTTGATCTGCGGATATCGAAGCAAAAAAAGTTTCTGAACGTTGATCGGGTCCTGATTTAATATTCTTATCACTCCACAAATCATAAGTTCTGTCACTGTTCTCTCTGTTTGCAAAACCAAGCGTTGCATAGGGTTGCATTGCGGCTCTTATCGTCTGGAATATTTCTACGAAATCTGTTTTCATCGGTTTGTTGTTTGTTTAGCCAAATAACACCTCAAAGTTCATATTGTTCCTTATTTTAGAAAATGAGCAATCTTTCCAAGTAAAACCTCCATATCAAATGGCTTCTCTAGAAAATCATCTGCACCGGCCTCTTTAGCAGAACGTTCCAATTCAGTACTCGCAGAAATCATAATGATGGGTATATTCTTGGTATCCTCCTGTTTTTTCAATACTTTACACACGTCCCTTCCGTCTGTACCAGACATCCAGATATCCAAAAGAAGAAGGTCAGGTAAATGGTCATGCATTTCAAGAACAGTGGCACCATTTGAGGTCGAACTCACTTCATATCCACCAAACTCAAGCATGGCTTCAACCGCGTCCAGTATACCTGGATCATCATCAGCAATCATTACTTTTTTTTGTGTATTCATCTATATTATTTGTGAATTGCCAGAATGATCATTTTGTTTGTTGGAGCAAAAATAATACCACAAAGCCCTCCTTCCGCACTTATTTAGCCGGCTCTGGCTGAGGCGCCATCTTTTCCAGCAATGTAGCCCCTGCAACCAGTAATTCATTAGTAATGGTACGTGTATAATCAGAAATTTCCACTTTAAAGTCCATTACCGAAGCCCCCGAGCGAATTTCCTCCAGCCGCTTTTCCCATTGTCCGGTCAACTCCGCCTGGGCAATTTTCTGGTCTTTAACCACATCATAAACCGCAAGGCCCTTAGATGTAGGTACTAAATTTCGCTTTTCCCTTACAATATATTCCCTGGTGATCAGTGTTTCTATGATAGAAGCTCTTGTAGCAGGCGTTCCTAAACCTGTATCCTTCATCGCATAACGCAGTTCTTCATCCTCTATCTCCTTACCCGAGGTTTCCAGTGCTTTTAACAAAGAAGCTTCATTATACATCGCCTTTGGCTTCGTTTGCTTTTCCAGAAGTGCTTTTTCAGGAATAGGCAGCAGTTCGTTCTTTTTAACTTTAGGTAGTGAAGGGTTATCTTCATCCTTCTTATCCTCATCCGTATCGTTCAATACAGATCTCCAGCCGGCCGAACGGATCACTGTACCATTTGCAGTAAAAAGCGAACCAGATTCAATAGTGATCTTGGTGACTTCTTTAATACATTCCTGATGAAAGGCCTCAAGCATCCGTCCAACCACCATATCATAAATAGCCTGCTTATCAGGACTTAATCCATAAGGCTGTTCGCCGGTAGGCAATATAGCGTGGTGATCAGTAACCTTCTTCGCATTCACACTTCTTTTATTTAAGGGAATGGTCTGCAGGAATTCTGCAGGCTTGCTGAAATCAGGATGCAGCTTGGCCTTCTCTATCAATGCAGGTATCCCCGCAAAAATATCATCACCAATATAGCGGCTGCCCGTCCTTGGATAAGACACCAGTTTACTTTCATACAGATTTTGAAGCAAACCTAAAGTCTGATCTGCTGTAAAACCTTTTTTCTTGTTGGCCTCCTGCTGCAAACTACTCAGATCATGCAACAACGGGGGTGGCTCTTTTCTGGGCTTCGCTTCCACATCCACAACTTTCCCACCATTAGGAAATCCAGCGTTCACATCTTCAATTTTTTCAAATAAAGCTTCGGCGTCTTCTTTTTTTTCAAAACTGTTAACAGAAATAGCCTTAAATACTTGACCATCTTTATCTAAAAGAATACTTAACTGATAATAAGTCTGAGGAACAAAGTTCTTAATCTCCAGATATCTGGAGCAGATCATGGCTAAAGTTGGTGTTTGCACCCGGCCCAACGACAATACAGATCTCGATCCGGCAGAAATACTCAGTGCCTGTGTTGCGTTCATACCCACCAACCAATCTGATTCAGATCTGCAGTGCGCAGAGTTAAACAGGGTATCGTAATCTGTACCAGGTTTTAAATTCCTGAATCCGTCTTTTATAGCCTCATCTGTCTGCGAAGAAATCCACAAACGCTTAAAAGGTTTTTTACATTTCAGGAAGTAATAAATATAACGGAAGATGAGTTCACCCTCCCGCCCGGCATCCGTTGCAACAATAATTTCGGTAGCCTCGTCAAATAATTGCTTAATTACATCCAGCTGTTTTTTAACTGCAGGGTCGTCTACAAAACCATCCTTTGTTTTGATTTTCCGGATAGCAAGCTTGAACTTTTTAGGCAGCATAGGCAAATGTTGTCTCCTCCAGCCTATAAAACCATATTCCTGAGGAGGAGCCAATTGT
>NZ_DATMRL010000256.1:0-9128 GCF_035566355.1 Pedobacter sp. | reverse complement strand
TGGTTAACCAGATATACACCTGGCATACCACCTGTAAAGATACCCGATCCACCACGAACCTGCAGTGACTGATTTCCGTTTACATCCCAGTTAAAACCTACTCTAGGTGAGATCAGAATTTGGTTCTTTGGTAATTTACCTACGTCCAGTTTCTCTCCGTCACGGAAAGTCGCTGCTGTAACGGCAGGATTTGAGGTGATTTTTGAAGTATAAATTGGCATATCTGCACGTACGCCGTAAGTCAATTTGAAATTATCTCTAACCATCCACTCATCCTGTACATAAGCTCCAATTGGGGCCATCGATAATTTAGCCAATGGTCTTGAATCGCCACTTACAGCAGAATAAGTTAACTGGTATAAAGAAGGAAGAGGAGCATTAGGGTTTGTAGGGTCACCAGCGGCAGCTAAGAAATCAGATACCGATTTATACCTGTACTGACCATAAACAAATTGCGCAAATCCATTGGCATATTTTAAATACTGAGCAGTAGCACCGATGGTGATGTTGTGACTTCCTGCATAAATATTAAAGTTATCTGTGAAAGAGTAAATATCCTGGTTCAATGTGTTAAAACCGCTGAAAGGTTCAGATCCCAGAGAGATGTAATTTGCACCTGCTCCATTTTCAATATCTACAACAGGAAATGGATTTCCATAGATGTTACGGTAATCGCGGAATGCAGAATAACTTACCTGTAAGTTGTTAGAGAATTTATTTCCAAATCTTGAGTTCAACTCTGCAGCAATAGATTTAGTATTGTTGAAAAAGCGGTAACGCATATTAGAGAAATCTAAAGAGGTTGCGCTTGGCCCACGGCCGGTGTTCGAGTTTGAACCACTTGGATCAAGATCTTTAAATGACTTCAGGTAATTGTAACGAACGGTCAGCTTGTTGGTAGAATTGATGTTCCAGTCGATACGCGCAGTTAAATTGTCTGCCTGCTGATCATCTGTATAACCTTCATAAACACCTGGATCATATCCGTATTTAGAAATCAACAGACTTTTTACCGCATCCAGATCTGATGCTTTTACCAGGGAACTTCCACTGTTATTTTGGCCTCTGTTTGCTGTCCAGTTAGATCCAGGAAATGCTCTTCTGGTGATCTCTCCGTTTACAAAGAAAAAGAGTTTATCTTTTACGATTGGACCACCTAAACGTGCGCCAAAAATCTTATTGGTAAAAGTAGTACTTGCGTTTTTAGGCACGGTATAATCACCAACTTTATAACCCTGAAGATTTTGATCTTTATAAAGTGTATAAATAGATCCGGAATATTTGTTGGTTCCGCTTTTTGTAACCGCATTTACACTACCTCCTGTAAAACCACCTTGTTTTACATCGTAAGGGGCAATATTAATGGTCAACTGATCAAGCGCATCTAAAGAGATGGGCTGAGCACCTGTACCACCCCCAGGAAGGGCAGTAAGACCGAAAGAGTTGTTAAACTGCGATCCGTCAATGGTAAAAGAGTTGAACAGGTTGTTACGACCAGCGAATGAAAAACCATTTCCCTGTGAGTTGGACTGTGGGGTTAGTTTCGTTAAATCGGTCACACTACGGTTAAATGTAGGTAGTTTCTCCATTTGTTCCCGGGAAACGCTTGTCTGCGCTCCTGTACGTGAACTGTTGATGGTTTTGTTTTGTTTGGATACGATGGAAACTTCTGCAAGAGATTGCGATGATTCCTGCAATTTTAAATCTACTTTAAAATTTTGTCCTAATCCAAGGTTAATGTTTGCACTCTTTGCAGCATTGTAACCAACCATGCTGGCAGTTACTGTGTAAGGACCGCCAACATTGATGTTGGTAAAATTGTAACGGCCATCACCTCTTGTAATTGTTTTGTAAGTTGTTCCTGTAGGACCATGAACGGCCACAACTGTTGCTCCCGGCATTGGGCCTTTGGCATCAGTAACAATACCGTTCATCGCAGATGTGGTTACCTGCGCGTTTGCACCGGAAAGGAAACCAACAAAAGCAACAACGATTACTACGATTTTAAATAGTAAAGATTTGTTCATACTTTTTAGATGAGTGAATAATTTTTGTTCTGATAATGAATAATATATCTGCAGCAAAGATAAATATTCATAGGCCACAGATTTTAATATTCAATGTTAAATAATCATTAACAATTTAGGTATTTTTCAACAATTAACATAAATTTTAGATTACCTAAACAACAGAGTAGCAGAAATTTGTTGTTAGGCGCAAGAATGGGCGAGATTTGTTAACACTAGGGCCATGTTAAATTAATTTACCCAAATGTGAAACACAAAAATCTCACAGGCCCGGATATAACCAACATTTTTTTTAATTTTGGCAAGTACTTAAGTTTTTCCTTTTATAAGATATGAACTACGATGTAATTGTAATAGGCAGCGGTCCTGGTGGATATGTAGCTGCAATCAGAGCTTCCCAGTTGGGTTTAAAAACTGCAATAGTGGAGCGAGAATCTTTAGGCGGAATCTGCCTGAACTGGGGATGTATACCAACCAAAGCCTTATTAAAAAGTGCCCAGGTATTTGAATATATTAATCATGCATCAGAATACGGAATCAAAACCGCTGAAGCTGAGGCAGATTTTGCTGCTGTGGTTAAACGCAGCCGCGGTGTTGCCGATGGCATGAGCAAAGGTGTTCAGTTCTTAATGAAAAAGAACAAAATTGAAGTGATCATGGGCACGGCCAAAGTGAAACCAGGTAATAAGGTAGATGTAAAATCTCCGGATGGTTCACAGAAAGAGATCACGGCTAAACATATTATTATTGCTACTGGTGGCAGATCAAGAGAATTACCTAACCTGAAACAGGATGGTAAAAAAGTGATTGGCTACAGGCAGGCAATGGTATTACCTGAACAACCAAAATCCATGGTGATTGTAGGTTCTGGTGCAATAGGTTCTGAGTTTGCTTATTTCTATGCAACTATGGGTACTAAAGTGACCATTGTAGAATTTATGGATAATATCGTTCCTGTAGAGGACGAGGATGTTTCTAAGCAATTGCTGCGCAGCTTTAAAAAAGTAGGCATCGACGTAATGACTTCTTCAAGCGTGGAATCTGTAGACACCAGTGGTAACGGATGTAAAGTGCAGGTGAAAACCGCTGCAGGTATGCAAACTTTAGAATGTGATATTGTACTTTCTGCTGCTGGAGTTGTAGCCAATATTGAAAACCTGGGTCTGGAAGAAACCGGTATTAAAACTGAAAAAGGTAAAGTGGTTGTTGATGAATTCTACAACACTTCCGTTAAAGGTTATTATGCGATTGGAGATATCGTTTCCGGACAGGCACTGGCGCACGTTGCTTCTGCTGAAGGAATTACTTGCGTAGAGAAAATTGCAGGTCATCATCCTGAACCTATCGATTACAACAACATCCCTGGATGTACGTATACTACCCCTGAGATTGCTTCTGTAGGTTATACAGAAAAAGCAGCTAAAGCAGCGGGTTATGAATTGAAGATTGGTAAATTCCCATTCTCAGCTTCTGGTAAAGCAAGTGCTGCCGGAGCGAAAGATGGCTTTGTAAAAGTTATCTACGATGCTAAATATGGCGAATTGCTGGGCGCACACATGATTGGAGCGAATGTTACGGAGATGATCGCAGAGATTGTTGTTGCCCGTAAACTGGAAACCACAGGTCATGAGATGCTGAAATCTATCCATCCTCACCCAACCATGAGTGAAGCGATTATGGAGGCTACAGCTGACGCATACGGCGAAGTGATCCACTTGTAGCGGATTAAGAAAACCGCAATAAAACTTAGAGAGGTAGCGATGAGCTACCTCTTTTTTTATGTTTATATTTACAGCATTAACTTATTCTGAAGATGAACTTATATACGATTGATACAGGCTTATTCAAATTGGATGGTGGCGCCATGTTTGGTGTTGTACCGAAATCTATCTGGCAAAAGAGCAATCCGGCTGATGAAAACAATATGTGCAGCTGGGCGATGCGGTGTTTACTGATTGAGGATGGAAACCGCCTGATCCTGATAGACAATGGTATTGGCGACAAGCAGGATGCAAAATTCCTGGGCCATTATTATCTTCACGGCGACGATACATTAGACAAATCTCTTGCCGCAAAAGGCTTTAGCCGGGCTGATATTACCGATGTATTTTTGACCCATTTGCATTTTGACCATTGCGGAGGTTCTATTGTAAGGGAAGGCGATAAATTACGTCCGGCATTTAAAAATGCATTTTACTGGAGCAATAAGAAACACTGGAACTGGGCCGTAGAACCGAATGATCGGGAAAAGGCTTCCTTTTTAAAAGAAAACATATTGCCTATTCAGGATAGTGGACAGTTGCGCTTTATTGAAGATCAGGATGGAATAGAATTCCACCAGGGCATCAACATCCGCTTTGCCTATGGACATACCGATGCAATGATGCTGCCCCAAATTCAGTACAAAGATCAGACAATTGTATACATGGCCGATCTGCTCCCCTCTGTAGGGCATATTCCCCTGCCCTATGTGATGGCCTATGATATGTTCCCGCTGCAAACCTTAACGGAAAAAAAGGCCTTTCTGCAGGAAGCTACAGACCGGAATTACATTCTTTACCTGGAACACGATCCTGTCAATGAATGTTGTACATTGCAGCAAACAGAAAAAGGGATCAGACTGGACCGTACGTTTAAACTTAGCGAGATGTAGTTCACATTTGTGAATTAAAATAATTGATTTTTTAGGTTAACTCCTTTGGTTTTTATAAATTGGTGTAAATAACATCCATCTGTATCAACCTAAAAACTCGATTATGGGCAAATTTGAAATCACAACAAGAAAAAACGGAGAGTTTCAGTTCAACCTAAAAGCAGGAAACGGACAGGTTATTCTGACCAGTGAAGGCTATTCCAATAAAGCGAATTGTCTGAATGGTGTAGAATCTGTTAAGAAAAATTCGCCGGATGACAGTAAATATGACAGAAAGACTTCTGCCAGCGGAAAACCTTTTTTTAATTTAAAAGCAACCAACGGACAGATTATCGGGTCAAGTGAAATGTACGAATCTGTATCCAGCAGGGAAAATGGCATTGAATCGGTCAAAAAGAATGCTCCTGCAGCAGAGATTTCCGATCTGACTTAATCCCTGTATTCTAGAATATCTCCAGGCTGGCAGTCCAGTACCCTGCAAACAGCTTCTAAGGTTTCCAGGCGTACGGCCTTAGCCTTGCCTGTTTTGATAATGGAAAGGTTGGACATGGTAATGCCGACCTTTCCACTTAATTCCTTAAGGGACATTTTTCTTCTGGCCAGCATAACGTCTAAATTGATAATAATTGGCATAGAATAACTGATTTTTGTTTTTAAGAATTAAAGGGAAAAGCGGTATTTTAAAAAAAGCATGACATCGTGTAATTCGCCTTTAACAGCCTGAAACCCACATATGTCATCAGATTATAAAATGATGAAGTTTTCAATTATTTCTGAAACAAACATACATTATTAATTATTGCATATCAAAATATTATTATTGATTCTCAATAATTATTTATCGTCATATATATTTTATGACAAAATGGACCAAAACAATTTTGGAATAATTTTTGTTAGAAGATCTATATACAAATAAATGGTGTAAAGTGTAACGTTTTCAGGATTTTATGTGAAATATTACCTTTTAAATTCTTACTTTTGCACGTTCAAACATATAACGAGTACCAAAGCATATAAATGAGACAACTCAAAATCACGCAATCCATTACCAATCGCGAAAGTCAGTCATTGGACAAATACCTGCACGAGATTGGTAAAGTAGATTTAATAACCGCCGAAGAAGAAGTAATACTAGCAAGGAAGATACGCGAAGGAGATCAGGCTGCACTTGAGCGCTTAACAAAGACCAATTTACGTTTCGTTGTTTCTGTAGCGAAACAATACCAAAATCAGGGTTTGACCTTAGGTGATTTAATTAACGAGGGTAATCTGGGTTTAATTAAAGCTGCCAAGCGTTTTGATGAGACAAAAGGTTTCAAATTTATATCTTACGCGGTATGGTGGATTCGTCAGTCTATTTTGCAGGCGATCGCTGAGCAAAGCCGTATTGTACGTTTGCCTTTAAACCAGGTAGGTTCTTTGAGCAAAATCAGTAAAGCTTTCTCTAAACTGGAGCAGGAATATGAACGCGAGCCTTCTCCGGAAGAACTGGCCGATATTCTGGAAACCACAGTTGATAAAATTTCTGATACGCTGAGCAATTCAGGACGTCACGTTTCTATGGATGCGCCTTTTGTTCAGGGAGAGGAAAATACCTTACTGGATGTACTTGAAAATCACGAACCGAATACAGACAGCAGTCTGATCAACGAATCTTTGTCGGAGGAGATTAAAAGATCTTTGTCTACGCTTACAGAACGTGAACGTGAGATTATTGTTCTTTTCTTTGGATTGAGTACCAATCATCCGCTTTCCCTGGAAGAAATCGGTGAGAAGTTTAATCTGACCAGGGAACGCGTACGTCAGATCAAGGATAAAGCACTGCAACGTTTGCGTCATACTTCAAGAAGTAAAATTCTGAAGTCTTATTTAGGATAAGCTGATCCTCATCAGATCAACAAATTATAAAGTAAAAAAGATTGGGTACTCGCTCAATCTTTTTTACTTTTGTGGCATTCTAACCAAAAATTCTAGAAATGCTAAAGAAGTACCAATCAGAGTTTCAAAACTGGATTGAAAAAGAAAAGAAAGCAATTGAACTGATTAAAATAGTTGGTCAATTGTGGTTCGACAGATCTATCGAACTGGTCTTGTTCCGTAAACCCTTATTTGATGTTGGCAGCAGCGAAATCCTGGCGCACCATCAGTATGCAAAAGAAGTCAGCGGAAAAGACATCAGTATTTATGAAACACTGGAACTGGCTACCGCCATTTCAAATTCCAGCCTTGCCCCTTCCCGTATTGATCTTGGAAGATTGGCTTCAGAATGGCTGGAAGACAACCGCAACTATCCTTCCGTTCACGATTTCATTATCGGCAGACTCAGTAAACACATCGGTAAGGATAAGATCAGCCTTAAGCCTAAAGATGTGGTTTTGTATGGCTTTGGAAGGATTGGAAGAATTGCGGCCAGAGAATTGATCCTGCAAGCCGGAAAAGGTGAACAGTTGCGTTTAAGGGCGATTGTTACCCGCAGCTGCACAGATGAGGAATTAATCAAAAGAGCAGAGTTGCTTCGCACAGATTCTATCCATGGCCCTTTTACCGGTACTATTACAGAAGATTTTGACAGTAAGGCTTTGATCATTAATGGCCAGACCGTTAGTTTTATTGTAGCGAAGGAACCGGAAAATATAGACTATACCGCTTATGATATTGAAGATGCTTTACTTATTGACAATACGGGTGTTTACAGGGACCGGGAAGGTTTAAGCAGGCACCTGAGCGCCAAAGGCATCAGTAAAGTTTTACTGACTGCACCGGCCAAGGGAGATATCCCTAATGTGGTTACAGGTGTCAATGATACAGATATCGATTTTACAGCTGAAAGTATCCTTTCCAATGCTTCTTGCACCACCAATGCAATTGTTCCTGTCTTAAAACTTATTGACGAGGCTTTTGGCATTGAAAAAGGACATATTGAAACCATCCATTCTTATACCAATGACCAGAACCTGCTGGACAATTACCATAAAAAATACCGCAGGGGCAGATCTGCAGCTTTGAACCTGGTCATTACCGAGACCGGGGCAGATAAAGCCGTAGCCAAAGTCATTCCGCATCTGGGTGGAAAATTAACGGGAAATGCTGTTCGCGTTCCTACGCCAAATGTTTCTCTGGCGATTTTAAATCTATCCTTAAATAAGGTAACTTCTCTGGATGAAGTGAAAGAGCTGCTGAGACAGGCTTCTTTATTTGGTGACTTGTCTGAACAGATAGAATATTCTACTTCGAACGAACTGGTGAGTACAGACCTGATTGGAAACAGCCATGCCTCGATCATCGATGGCCCGGCAACCATCATTTCTAAAGATCAGAAGTCTGTGGTACTGTATGCATGGTATGACAATGAATATGGTTATACCCGCCAGGTAATCCGACTGGCTAAAAAGCTGGCTGGCGTGGTACGCTTAACTTATTATTAAGACAAAAAGGCCGGCAAAATTGCCGGCCTCTTTTATTGAATTTTCTAAAATTGGGACAGGACCGGTTTGGTCTTCATTATCCCTTCAATCTTCTCCATCACTTCAGCGGTAAGCAAAGGAACAACTTCCAGTGTGGTCAGGTTCTCTTTTAGCTGGGCTGTTTTAGAAGCTCCCAGGATCACTGTACTTACATGGGGATTTTTAAGGCACCAGGCCAATGACAATTTAGCCAGTGGAACATTCAGTTCATCAGCCAGGCTTTGCAGTGCGGTGGCCTTCTTCAGTTTTTCTTCGTTCAATACGGATTCCTTTAACCACTCCATTCCTTTTAAATCGAGCCGGGTGTCTTTGGTTTTGCCGGAGGTATATTTTCCTGATAATAATCCGGAAGCCAGCGGCGACCAGATTGTTGTACCCAATCCGTACTCTTTAAAGAGCAGCAGGTATTCATTTTCCAGTTTATGCCTTTCAATGAGGTTGTATTGAGGCTGCTCCATGGTTGGGCCAATCAGATTGTATTGTTTAGCCACCCCTATCGCTTCCATAATTTCTGCAGCACTCCATTCTGAGGTTCCCCAATAAAGGATCTTTCCTTGTTGAAGCAGGGTATTCATCGCCCAGACAGTTTCTTCTATGGGCGTATTTTTATCTGGCCGATGGCAAAAATAGAGGTCAAGATAATCTACCTGAAGTCTTTTCAATGCACCATGACAGGCCTCAATAACATGTTTTCTGGACAAACCAACCCGGTTTGGTCCTTTGTTCTCTGTACCGAAAAACACTTTACTGGAAACGACAAAAGATTCCCGCTCCCATCGATGTGTTTTCAGTATCTTACCCATCACTTCTTCCGATTTGCCTGCTGCATAGCCTTCGGCATTATCAAAGAAGTTGACCCCTGCATCGTACGCAATGCCCATGAGTTCGTCGGCTGTTTTATCACTGATTTGTTGTCCAAAGGTTAACCAGCTGCCCAGTGATAACGCACTGAGCTGTAATCCGGATTTACCTAAACGTCTA